>CALYOS010000034.1 GCA_945267035.1 uncultured Neisseriaceae bacterium
TTGATCGCTCAGCCCTTAATATGCTTTGTCTGATGAGTATTAAGGGTTTTTTTGTGCGCGAAAAGTTTGATATTTAGGTTGAAATAGTAATTTCTATAATTTAATTATGCCATAAAGATAATGCTAAGCTTGGGCAAATTGGGTAATTGGCTTGTTACTCAATTATGTTTTGCCACTATTAGGTGAATGTACTTTTTGCTGTTCGAATATGGTCAGGTCAAGATAGAACGGTTAATTTTTGATGCTGATGCAGTTAAAATTGCAATCCATTGTTTTTTGAGTTGCTATCTATGTATTTAAGTTTTGGCTGTAGAAAATGACAATTAGATATTCATCCGGTTTTTGGTTTTCGCAGATTATGCTTTTTGATAGGGTGGCTTACAATTAGGATTGAATCAGTGAAAATACTTGGTTGACGTGTCTTGCTGACTTGAATTGAAGAAGTGATGATGCGTGATTCTCAGTGATAAATGAGTTGTATTTCAGGCCAGCGCGTTGAGCACAATTGCTGTTGGAGGCTTGATAAGGCTATGTGCTAGCTGTTTTGAGTGGAGCTGATGATTCTGTTGCGCTGCTATTGGCAGGCAACAGAATGTGCTTAATGCAGAGGCGCTTATTCTTGTTGTTTGAGGGCGTTGTTTAATTCTTGCTGACGAGCCTGAACATTTTCTTCCAGACCCTGGATGCGCTTGAGATAAAACACGTAGTTTCGTTCGTTACCAAGACGAATTTTTTTGCCTTCTTCTAGGGCTTTTTGTGCGTCTTCGAGATTTTTACGCGCGTTTTTAACCCCGACAGAATCGCCGCGTTTGCTGTTGAGGTTCTCCATTTCGTTGACATGTGGGGGTTCAACTGGTGGATGATAGGACTCTATTACGGAAAAAGAACCTGCAGAAGTATTGCTGATTTTGCAGTTTTTGCCATTTGGGGACTCTGAATAACTGCGATTGCCACGTTTATCGATACATTCATAAATCTGTGCGACAGCAGTCGTACTAATCAAGGAACATAATACGGCGAGAATAAGCTTTGTCTTCATGAGGTATGACATCCTGTAAAATTTGGTTTACATGCGACCTAGTTCACGTTGTATAGCCTGAATATTTTGCTGCCGGTCAAGTACGGCGCTTTGTAGTTCGGTGATGTTACCACCTTTGCCGGTGCGGCTGCGATTTAACGCTTGTTGTGCCTGTGCCAATGCATTGCGTTCGTTGGTTAATTCTTGTTGTAAAATGGCTTTGCGGGTGTTGTCACTGCCTTTAGGTACGATGTTGATCGATGGCTGTGGCCCGTTATACGCCGTGTTGACACGGTTAGAAGGGTTGCGCGGACGAGAATTGATGTTCGAATTGACTACTTTCGGACGTTGAACGTTGCTGTAGTGGCCGATGGTTGGCAGTTTTGCTACCGCACAATTGCCACTAGGTTTGGAGGTGTAGGTAACCTGTCCGTTTTGTAAGCACGTATACACTTGGGCTTGTATGTTAAAGGCACTTAACAAACCCCAAGTCATGATTATTGTCGCTATTAATCGATTTTGCTTCATTTAAATACCTTATGCATCAATCAGATGTGTTTGGTTAATGGCTTCTATTTGTTGCTGCCATTCAAGCCAATTTTCTTCCATTTGGGCTAATTTTACTTTGACTTCGCCCAATTGGGTAATAGTTTGTTGTAATTTTGTTTTATTTTCGTCAAGGTAAGCTTCTTCGCTGGCCAAAAATTGCTCAAATTGCTGTTGTTGCTGTTGCCACTGTTCCATTTGCCGCTCGGCTTTATCGATGTTGGTTAATAATGGTTTAAGCAGTTGGGCTTTTTGCTGGCGTTGTTGTGCTTGTCGTTTTTTTTGTTCTTTGCGATTGATGCTGTCTGTTGAGGACGATAAGCATTCACTTTGATTTTGTTCCTGTGTCAGGCGCCATTGTCGGTAGTTGTTCAGATCGCCATCAAAGTGGTGTAGGGTACCTTGATTTAGATAAATAAATGAATCGGTGGTGGATTCGAGCAAACTGCGATCGTGCGATACGACGATCAGTGCACCTTGAAAGCTTTGTAGGGCAATGGTCAGGGCGTGGCGCATATCCAGATCAAGGTGGTTGGTTGGTTCGTCTAGTAATAATAGGTTGGGTTTTTGCCAAACGATCATTGCCAGTGCTAAACGGGCTTTTTCACCGCCAGAGAACGGGGCAATCGCTTGGATTGCCATATCACCAATAAAGGCAAAGCTGCCGAGAAAGCTGCGGATTTCTTGTTCACGTACTTCTGGTGACAGTTGCTGAATATGCCACACCGGACTTTGATCGCTACGCAGGGTCTCAAGCTGGTGTTGGGCAAAATAGCCGATTTTTAGTTTTTCGGCGCGAATGATTTGTCCTGCTTGGGGTGAGAGTGAGCCAGATATGGCTTTGATTAAGGTAGATTTACCGCTGCCATTAACACCCAGCAGACCATAGCGCGCTCCTGATTCGACGGACAGGCTGATGTTGTGCAGTATGGTTTTATCCTGATAACCCAGATCGAGGTTTTCAAGTTTAAGTAGTGGGTTAGGTAGATGGTCTGGCTGGGTAAATTTGAAGGAAAACTCGCTATCCAGATGGGCTGGGGCGATGCGTTCCAGTCTGGCAAGTGCTTTAATGCGACTTTGTGCCTGAACGGCTTTGGTTGCCTTCGCCTTGAAGCGGTTAATAAATGCTTCCAGATGCTGGATATGCGCTTGTTGTTTTAGGTAGGCACTTTGTTGTTGACTCAGGCGCTGGGCACGTTCCTGCTGATAAAAGTCGTAGTTACCACCGTATACGGTCAGTTGTTGTTGCGCTAGTTCTACGGTAATGTTGGTGGTGGCGTTAAGGAAATCGCGATCATGGGAAATGATGATCTGGGTGGTCTCCAGTCCGGCAAGGTGATTTTCCAGCCACAGTACGGTCTCTAGATCCAGATGGTTGGTCGGTTCATCTAACAATAACAGGTCGCTGCGACACATCAGTGCCTGTGCCAGATTGAGCCGCATTCGCCAGCCACCGCTGAATGATTTAACAAGTTGCTGCTGCTCCTGCTGGGAAAAGCCCAGCCCATTAAGCAGTTTGGCTGCCCGAGCGGGTGCGCTGTAGGCTCCTATTTCTTCTAGACGAGCATGTAATTCACCTTGCTTGATGCCATCGTTATTTTCTTCAGCTTGTTGCAGTTGCAGTTGCAGTTGTTGCAGTTCGTCATCGCCCTGTAATACGAAATCGATAGCCGCTATGTCTAATGCAGGCGTTTCTTGTTTGACTGTGGCTGGTTTCCAATGCTTGGGTAGGCGGTAGTCGCCACTGTCATAGTTGATTTTGCCTTCAATTAATGCAAACAAGCTGGATTTGCCGGTACCATTTTTGCCGATCAGGGCTACGCGCTGACCAGGGTAGATACTGAGGTTAGCATTTTGCAGCAAGGTTTTATTTCCTCGCTGCAAGGTCAAGTTTTTTATTTCAATCATGGTTGATGATGTTGGGTAAGAGGTTTGTGGTACAGGTCAAGTCTTAATGCACGATGTCGCTTAAGGGCCAGCGTGGGCGCACATTGAAGCTGCCCGCTGGCTGGGCAAGGGCCAGATGCATGGCACCGGCAAAAGCGATCATGGCGCCATTATCGGTACAGTAGGCCATAGGCGGAAAGAAGGTTTGTATGCCCGGTAGTTGGCTTAATGTTTGCCGCAGCTGCCAGTTGGCGCCCACTCCACCTGCGACAACCAGTTGCCGGTAGCCAGTTTGTTGCAAAGCCTGACGAGCCTTGGCACTCAGAACGTCTACCACAGCATTTTGAAATTCTAGACAAATGTCATTGCGTGTTTGTTCGGGTAGTGTATCGGTAAGATGGTTGTCATTTTTGATTTTGTTTACGGCGGTCAGAACTGCAGTTTTTAGTCCGGAAAAACTCATATTCAGATCATGGGAATGCAACATTGGGCGTGGAAAGCTAAAGGCACCAGGTTGTCCCAGTTTGGCCAGTTCGGATAATTTTGCGCCACCGGGATAGGGCAAGCCAAGAAGTTTGGCGGTTTTATCAAAGGCTTCTCCGGCAGCATCGTCAATGCTTTCGCCCAATAGGACGTAATCTCCGATGTTTCTGACCGCCATAAATTGGGTATGACCACCGGAGACGAGTAACGCAACAAAGGGAAAGGCTGGTTTATGCTCACTCAGTAATGGTGAAAGCATGTGTCCCTCAAGGTGATGCACCGGTATGACGGGTTTATTCAGTGCGAAAGCCAGCGCATTGGCAAAGCTGGCACCGGCAAGTAAAGCCCCGCCTAGTCCGGGACCTTGGGTATAAGCTATGGCGTCTAGGTCTTTTAAGGTTTTGTTCGCCTCTTGCAGGCAAGCTTGAGTTAATGGCGTAAGGCGACGGATATGGTCACGGCTGGCTAATTCTGGCACCACACCACCGTATTCAGCGTGCATGGCTATTTGTGTATGCAGTTGATGTGCTAATAATCCGTGGTCGGTGTCATAAAGGGCAACACCGGTTTCGTCGCAAGATGATTCGATTCCCAATACCAGCATGGTGAGTAGTCTGTATGAATATGGCTTAAATAAGGGGTATTTTACCTGTTTTACTCGCTTTCGGGGCGAAGTAACCGTTTCTTTGCGCAAATGTTTTATAATTATTCCTTTCGTGGTTCGAAACCCTCCCACGACAGTTGGGTCAGTACAGCTGGCTGACTTAGCTGAAATCAAAACTAGGAATTGGAATTGTGATGAAACAAACTGCTAAAGCACTGGTGATTTTTTCTGGCGGACAGGATTCCACAACCTGTTTGCTGCAAGCGATTGAACATTATGGTCGCGAAAATGTGCAAACGATTACTTTTTTTTATGGGCAACGCCATGCTATAGAGCTGGAAAAAGCACGTTGGATAGCGCAGGATTTAGGCGTAGCGCAGACAGTGATGGACTTATCGTTGTTGCAAAGTATTACGCATAATGCTTTGATGAATGCCACTGAATCGATTGAAGCTCCTACGGACGGTTTGCCTAATACTTTTGTGGATGGACGCAATGCGCTGTTTTTATTGTACGCGGCTATTTTTGCTAAAGGACAAGGTATTCATGACATTATTGCAGGAGTGTGTGAAACAGATTTCTCCGGCTATCCGGATTGTCGGCAGGTTTTTGTTCAATCGATGAATGTCACGTTGAATCTGGCTATGGATTATGATTTCCGTTTGCTTACGCCGTTAATGTACTTGGATAAAGCGCAGACATGGGCTTTGGCTGATGAGTTGGGCTATCTGGATTATGTGCGTGCACATACGCATACCTGTTACGATGGGGTTGTCGGTGGATGTGGTTGCTGCCCGAGTTGTGTATTGCGAGAACGAGGCTTGGCTGCCTATCTGGCCGGTAAAGCGAATCAGGTGGATGAAAAGGTTTCCAACTGAGTGCGCATTGGGCTTGAGCAATGCTGAGTGTGACATAGCGGAATTATTTGCTTTGCATTATAATTTTTTACTTTTTTAGCCTGTATTACTGTCGATTATCGTGTTAAAAAAGGTGGCTAACAGAAAAGGTTTAGATATGAGTGAAAATCTGAAAACCAGTGTGATGGAATTTCCTCAGGATTTTCCGATTAAGGTAATGGGTGAACAGCATCCAGAATTTACGGCGACGGTTTTACAGGTAGTGCAAAAGCATGCGCCCACAACGACAGAGACCAATATCAGCAGTCGACCAAGCAGTAAAGGTAATTATGTTAGTGCAACTGTGATGATTCGTGCTGAAAGTCAGGAACAACTGGATAATATTTACCGCTCTTTAAGCGGGCATCCAATGGTGAAAGTTGTATTATGAAAGTGGTACAGCTTGGCTTGCGTGATTATGAGCCGGTCTTTGCGTCAATGCAGGCATTTACCGCGGCACGCACTGAACAAACGGAAGACGAGCTTTGGGTGGTGGAACATCCGGCGGTATTTACTCAGGGCATGGCAGGTAAACCAGAACATATTCTGGTACATGATGATATTCCTGTGGTGCAGATAGACCGCGGTGGGCAGGTTACTTACCATGGTCCCGGTCAGCTTGTGGTGTATACGTTGATTGATTTTAAGCGCCGACACATAAGTGTGCGCGAACTGGTCAGTAGACTGGAAAACAGTATTATTGCCACATTGGCCGATTATGGCGTGGTGGCAGTGAATGATCCGCAGCGACCTGGTGTATATGTTAACGGGCAAAAAATCGCCTCTCTTGGGTTACGCATCAAGCAAGGAGCGGTTTATCATGGGCTGGCGCTCAATGTGAATATGGATCTTGCGCCATTTAAGCATATTAATCCCTGTGGTTACGCCGGTTTAGAGATGACCCAGCTTGCTGCACTGGTGCAACCTTGCCCGTCATTGGCAGAAGTTGCTGATCGTTTAACCGAATATTTGATATTGCAATTGAATGCACCGCTTTCTGAGCGGACATCTACACAGAAAGTTGTATTATGAGTCAAGACAATAGCCAAGGGGTTAAGCACAAAGGTGCGGAAAAAATGGCGCGTATACCGATCAAGGTTGTACCGCTTGAAGAAAAGTTGAAAAAACCGGATTGGATTCGCGCCAGACTTCCCAGTAGTAAGAAGTTTTTTGAAATTAAAAGTATCGTGCGCGAACAAAAGTTGCATACGGTATGCGAAGAAGCAAGTTGCCCCAATATTGGTGAATGTTTCAGTAAGGGTACCGCTACATTTATGATTATGGGCGATATCTGTACCCGTCGCTGTCCGTTTTGCGATGTGGGGCATGGTCGTCCTAATCCGCTAGACCCTGATGAGCCGAAACATTTGGCGCAATCTGTCAAAGCCATGAATCTACGCTATGTGGTGATCACTTCGGTAGACCGCGATGATTTGCGTGATGGTGGCGCCCAGCATTTTGCTGATTGTATTACAGCGATTCGTGAAGCCAGTCCGCGCACTCAGATTGAGGTATTGGTACCCGATTTTCGAGGTCGGCTGGAAACAGCCTTGCAGATTTTGGCTGAAACGCCTCCAGATGTACTGAATCATAATCTGGAAACGGCGCCACGGTTGTATAAACAAGCACGACCAGGGGCTGATTATCTGCATTCTTTGAAGTTGTTAAAAGAGTATAAGGCGTTACGACCAGAAGTGGCGACCAAATCGGGCTTGATGGTTGGTTTAGGTGAAACTGATGAAGAAATTCTGGAAGTGATGCAGGATTTGCGCGCCCATGATGTAGAAATGATTACTATTGGTCAATATTTACAGCCGAGTAATAGTCATTTACCGGTATTGCGTTATGTGACACCGGAGCAATTTAAAGCATTTGAAAAGCGAGCTTACGAAATGGGCTTTAAGCATGGCGCTATCGGCGCCATGGTTCGCTCCAGTTATCATGCGGATGCACAAGCAGAACTGGCTGGGGTAGTTGGAGAATAAGCGAAAACAGGAAGATTAAGATTGATCTTCCTGTTTTTTTATCAGGGCTTTAAGCTGGTTTAATTGAGGAGATAAAAGATGCGGATTAATGAATATTTTGATGGCAAAGTCATTTCGATTTCGATGAAAACAGCGACTTTGCCAGCTACGGTGGGTGTGATGCAAGCGGGTGAATATACCTTTTTAACTGAACAGGTTGAAACGATGAAAGTTATTTCCGGCGCATTATCAGTGTTGTTGCCCGCTAGTGATGAATGGCAGACATATCATGAAAACGAGGAGTTTCAGGTGGCCTCTGGACAGAAGTTTGCAGTGAAGGTGATGCAGGATACGGCTTATTTGTGCACCTACGGACAGAAATAATACCTATAGCATAATATACAATATGGGTAAGATTTAGATTATGCCTGATGGACAAAATATAAGTATTTGATATATTAAATTAAACGATAATAATTCTCATTTATAATAATTTGCCAATGACATTTTTTAGTGGTTGGCGAATTTTTTTGTCCAATTTTGTCATTAATTTTTTAATATTAAATTTAGTGAAAAATGGCTGTTTTTTCTCCTTATTCATCATTTGTCAGTTCAATACCCTTTTTAAGTAGTTAATTAATCTAAAATTTCTCAATTTTGTAGTGTTTTTCTTGATGAAACTGATAAAGAAAATTTTGACTTAACTCTGTAAGTTTTTGTATGTTAGTCATTCTGTTAAATAAATTGTACTTTCTGTCAGTGCAGCGAGAGGGGGTTTGGATATGTCCAAATTATATGACCAGTCTTTGGTAAGAGAAAATTGTGGCTTTGGATTAATTGCGAATATTGATGGTGAACCAAGTCACAAAGTAGTGCGCACGGCAATACTGGGACTGTCACGCATGCAACACCGCGGCGCGATTCTTTCTGACGGGAAAACAGGTGATGGCTGTGGTTTATTATTGCAAATGCCACAAAAGTTTTTTCAAGCTATTGCTGAGGAAGAGGGTGTCACTTTAGCCAAGAATTTTGCCGTAGGCATGGTGTTTTTCCCGCGTGATGAAGCGTTAATTCAAGAATATAAAGCCATTATTGAAGAAGAGCTGACGCGAGAAACCTTAAATATTTTGTTGTGGCGTTCTGTGCCCATCAACCCCAATGTATTGGGTGAAATTGCGTTGGCTGATATGCCACATATTGAGCAGGTTTTTATTAATGCGCCGGCAGGTTGGTTACCGCGGGATCTGGAGCGCAGACTGTTTATGACGCGTCGACGCATCGAAAAACGTATTGATCATCGTGATTTTTATATTTGTAGCATGTCTAATCGGGTGATGATTTACAAAGGCCTGTGTATGCCTAAAGATTTGCCCAAGTTTTATCCTGACCTAGCTGATTTGCGCATGCAAAGTGCTATTTGCTTGTTTCATCAGCGGTTTTCAACCAATACTTTACCGCGTTGGCAGCTGGCACAACCATTTCGTTATCTGGCTCATAATGGTGAAATCAATACCATTTCTGGCAACCGTGCTTGGGCTCGAGCTCGTTCCTACAAATATCACACGCCACTGATTCCAGATTTGCAAACCGCCGCACCGTTTGTGAATGAAACTGGTTCTGACTCCAGTTCCATGGATAATATGCTGGAATTGTTTGTCAATGGCGGGATGGATCTGTTTCGTGCTATGCGTTTACTGGTTCCTCCAGCCTGGCAGCATAATCCAGATATGGATGAGGATTTGCGCGCTTTCTATGATTTTAATTCCATGCATATGGAACCCTGGGATGGTCCGGCTGGTATCGTGCTTAGTGATGGTCGTTATGCTGCTTGTACGCTGGATCGCAATGGTTTGCGTCCCGCTCGCTATGTGATTACGCATGACCGGTTGATCACCATTGCTTCTGAAGTGGGTATTTGGGATTACGCGCCCGATGAAGTGGTGGAAAAAGGACGGGTGGGTCCGGGAGAATTGCTGGTGATTGATACGCGCGAAGGCAAACTGCTGCAATCATCTGAAATCAACGCTGAATTGAAAGCCCGTCATCCTTATAAGCAATGGCTGGATAAAAATGTGTTGTCGCTGATTCCGTTTGAGAAGCTGCCTGATGATCAGGTAGGGGAATCCAGTTTAACGCCAAATGAATTACTGATTTATCAAAAACAGTTTGGCTACAATTTGGAAGAACTGGAAAATGTGGTTAGGGTATTAGGTGAGAACGGGCAGGAACCAGTTGGATCGATGGGTGACGATACTCCTTTTGCGGTGTTGTCACAGCGTCCCAGAATCCTGTATGACTATTTTCGCCAGTATTTTGCTCAGGTTACCAACCCGCCGATTGATCCTTTGCGTGAAAAACACGTGATGAGTCTGAATACCTGTATCGGACGTGAAATGAGCGTGTTTTTTGAAGCTGAGGGAATGTCGCATCGGGTCAGCTTTAAATCACCAGTGCTGTTGTATTCTGACATGATGCAGTTATTGAAACTATCACCAGAGTATTATCAGCAACATCTTCTCAATGCGGTCTACAACCCTAAAGAAACCAGTCTTAAAGAGGCTCTAATTCGCTTAGGCAATGAAGCCGTGGAAGCGGTGCGCAATGGTGCGGTTTTATTAGTGATTTCGGATCGTCATATCAGTCGGGATCTTATTCCGATACCATCGGTACTTAGCGTTGGGGCGATTCAGCAACGGTTGGTGGAAACCAATTTGCGTTGTGATGCCAATATCATTGTTGAAACCGCATCAGCGCGAAACCCCCACCATTTTGCCGTACTAATCGGCTTGGGTGCGACGGCGGTTTATCCTTATCTGGCTTATGAAAGTCTGGCGCGAATGGTGAGGATCGGTGCCATCACTAAGCCATTGCGTGTGGTCATGAAAAACTTCCGCGATGGGATTAACAAAGGTTTGTATAAAATCATTTCCAAAATGGGAATTTCTACCATTTCATCCTATCGCTGTGCATGCTTGTTTGAAGCCATTGGCTTTCACCAAGAAGTGATGGATTTGTGTTTTAAAACCATGATCAACCGCATTGAAGGGGCAACGTTTGCCCAGCTTGATGCAGATCTGCAATCTTTTCATAAAATAGCGTGGCAGAAAAGTCGTGATCTGGAGATTGGTGGATATCTTAAATTTAAACCGCAGGGAGAATACCACGCTTACAACCCCGATGTGGTTAACACTTTGCAAGCAGCCATTAATAGCGGTGATTATGCCAAATATCGTCGTTATGCCGATGTGGTGAACAATCGTCCACCGGCCATGTTGCGGGATTTGCTGCGCTTAAAAACCGAAACAACCACGCCGATCGGGATAGAGAATGTCGAAGCGGCAGAAAATTTGTATCAACGTTTTGATACAGCGGCGATGTCGATTGGGGCGCTGAGCCCGGAAGCCCATGAGGCATTGGCTACTGCCATGAATCGTCTCGGTGGATTTTCCAATTCGGGGGAAGGCGGTGAAGATCCGCGCAGATATCATACCGAAAGAGTGTCACGTATTAAACAAGTTGCTTCTGGGCGTTTTGGCGTGACACCAGCTTATTTGATGAGTGCGGATGTGATTCAGATCAAAGTGGCTCAGGGCGCTAAGCCAGGTGAGGGCGGGCAGCTACCAGGTGATAAAGTGACACCTTATATTGCTCAGTTGCGTTTCGCTGTGCCAGGTTCGACGCTGATTTCACCTCCTCCACATCATGATATTTACTCAATTGAGGACTTGGCGCAGCTGATATTCGATTTGAAACAGATCAATCCACGCGCGCTGATTTCGGTCAAACTGGTGTCTTTGCCTGGTGTTGGAACCATTGCTACCGGTGTGACCAAGGCGTATGCCGATTTAATCACCATTTCCGGCTATGATGGCGGCACGGGTGCCAGCCCGATCACCAGCGTGAAGTATGCAGGTAGCCCTTGGGAGCTTGGTTTGGCGGAAGCGCAACAAGCTTTGGTTGAAAATAATCTGCGTCATAAAGTGCGTCTGCAAGTCGATGGTGGTTTGAAAACCGGTTTGGATATTATCAAGGCCGCCATTCTGGGGGCAGAAAGTTTTGGATTTGGTACCGGACCGATGATCGCATTGGGGTGTCGCTATTTACGCATATGCCATCTCAATAATTGCGCCACCGGTGTGGCGACGCAAGACGACACGTTGCGCCAAGAACATTTCCATGGTTTGCCAGAAAAAGCGATGAATTATTTTAAATTTATTGCACAGGATGTACGGGAAATCATGGCTCAACTTGGTGTCGCACAGTTGAATGATCTGATTGGACGTACTGATTTACTTGAAGTGGTTGCTGGCATCACTCCGAAGCAGGCTACGCTGGATTTAAGCAAACTGCTTTATCAGCCTAAAGTACCAGCGGGCAGTACCTGTTATTGTACCCAGAATAATCCGCCTTTTGATCAAGGAAGACTTAACCGTACCATTATGCAGGATGTGGGCGAGGCGGTAGTCAATGGAACAAATGTTGACTTAAGTTATGACATCAACAATACCGATCGTTCAGTGGGTGCCTCTTTATCTGGTCAGATTGCGGTAACTTATGGCAATCGTGGATTGTCTACCCAGAAATTTGATCTGCATCTGACTGGCACAGCCGGACAAAGTTTCGGTGTGTGGCTGGCTGGCTCAGTGAATTTGTATCTGACCGGTGACGCCAATGACTATGTTGGTAAGGGTATGGCAGGAGGCAAAATCGTGATTCGACCCCATGGCGGAGTGGCTTTTCGGCCGGAAGAAACCACGATTATCGGCAATACCTGTTTATATGGTGCTACTGGTGGCAAATTGTTTGCTTCCGGCAAAGCCGGTGAGCGCTTTGCCGTGCGCAACTCTGGCGCCACCGTGGTTGTTGAGGGAATCGGAGATAATGGTTGTGAATACATGACCGGTGGTGTGGTCTGTGTATTGGGACAAACTGGCATCAACTTTGGTGCTGGCATGACAGGTGGTTTTGCTTATGTGTTAGATGTGGATGGTCGGTTCCAACAACGCATCAATACCGAATTGGTTGAGGGATTGGAACTGAGTTCCTTAGGTATGCATCAGGAAAACTTGCGTGGTTTGATTGCTGAACATGTAGAAAATACCTTCAGTCCGCTGGGCGAGCGCATATTGGCCGAATGGGACAATTATGTAGACCGTTTTGTACTGGTTAAGCCCAAAGCCAATGATGTTAATGCATTGCTGGGACATAAGCCGCGTACGGTTACGGAATTACGTGCGGTAACCCAATAGCAAGCGCAAGAGACCTGAATAATCAAGAATAATGCAAGGAACGCACCATGAGTCAACGCGAAAATGTTTATCAGTTTGTCGATGTTCCGCGGGTAAATCCGCCTAAAGAGCCGATGACGATCCGTCGGCACCAATTTGTAGAAATCTATCAGCCTTTCACACAGGCTCAGGCCATAGCACAAGCGGATCGGTGTTTGGCCTGCGGCAACCCATATTGTCAAAATAAGTGTCCGTTACACAATAATATTCCCAATTGGCTGCGTCTGGCCAACGAAGGACGCATTATTGAAGCGGTAGAGTTGGCACACAACACCAATAGTTTGCCGGAAGTGTGTGGTCGCGTCTGTCCACAAGACCGATTATGTGAAGGTGATTGCACATTGAATGCAGAGTTTGGAGCAGTCACCATTGGCGCGATCGAAAAGTACATTACCGAGCAGGCTTTTGCTCAGGGCTGGCGGCCGGATATCAGTCATGTGGAAAAAACCGATAAAAAAGTGGCAGTCATCGGTGCGGGGCCGGCTGGACTAGCTTGTGCAGACAAATTAATTCGTAACGGCATCGCTGTCACGGTATTTGAACGGGCAGCGGAAATCGGTGGATTACTCACTTTTGGCATTCCGTCTTTTAAACTAGAAAAAGAAGTGATGAAACGACGGCGTCATGTACTCAGTGATATGGGAATAGAATTTAAGCTGGGCGTGAATGTTGGTGAAGATATTTCACTGGAGGAAATAGCCAGCGAATATGATGCAGTGTTTTTAGCTGTCGGCACCTATCAGGGGTTGACCGCAGGGATCGAAAATGAACAAGCGCAAGGCGTGTATCTGGCTTTGCCATATTTGATTGGTAACACCGAACATCTACTCAATTTGCCCACGACGCAATATGTTTCACTGCAAGGTAAAAAAGTGGTGGTTTTGGGTGGGGGTGATACCGCTATGGACTGTATCCGAACAGCGGTGCGCCAGCAGGCAAGTGAAGTCATTTGTGCCTATCGTCGCGATGAGGCCAATATGCCAGGCTCGAAAAGAGAATTTAATAATGCTAAAGAAGAAGGGGCAAAATTTAAATTCAACCTACAACCTTTAGGCATAGTCACAGATGCTGGCAATAATGTCACCGGTTTAAGAGTTGTCAAAACCTCTTTAGGGCAGGCAGATGAACATGGACGTCGACGAGCAGAAGTGATTGCTGGTACCGAAGAAATAATCAGCTGCGATGCCGTCATTGTTGCCTTCGGTTTTGCCCCACATGCCATGCCGTGGTTAAGCCAAGTTGGCGTGACAGTAGATGAGCGAGGCAGAATTCAAACTTGTGGCAAATTTAAGCAGCAAACAGCCAATCCTAAAATCTTTGCCGGCGGCGACATTACCCGTGGTTCCGATCTGGTGGTCACGGCAATAGCAGAAGGTCAAGAAGCAGCCCAAAGTATCATGGATCATCTGGAAGTTTGAAGGATCAATAAAATAAACCGCATGTTGCGCACATGCGGTTTTTCTTAATCACTTAGCACCTGAAAATAGTTTTAAATAAAATAACCATAACCTACATGCTTCTCCATTTAGCACTAATTGGAAAATCCATCTTGAATTGTTCAAATATTAATGGAAAGGCAGATTGACCGGCTAGGATTTTATGAGCATTAATCATCATGCAATTCAATCAAAGTTAACGAGATAAACTGATTCATGCATCAACAATGATCAGTAAATGATTACTTTAGCCTAATTAAATCTTTGCCACCTCATCACAACTAGTCTAAAGCCCTAGAATGTGTTCAGCCGCCTGCATACCCCAGTAGCTTGCTTCTTCGAAAATGGAAAAACCAGATAAATCACTGTGCGCAAAGTGCAATCGGCTATGATGATTGCGCAGTGCCAAAAGTCCTGGATTACTTAAATAGCCTGGTTGCGGTACTGCCATTGCATGACCACGTAAAGTTAAACGCGCCTGTAAAACCTGTGAGCGCAGTTGTACTCCATAGATACTTTCCAGTTCTGATGCTACCTGAGCATAAATTTCTGCAGGCGATGCGGATAACATCCAGCGCCGTATATTAGCAGGCGTATCATGATTCAAAGCCGTATAAGTGGTAAAAGAAGTATACGCCGGAGGACCTTGTCTAATCTGCTGATGGGTCGCGACCACATAGCCCAAGCCTTTACCCTGATAGAGCACATTATCCCAAGACAACGGTACTCCAGCAGCTTCTGCGGGTAAGCCACGCATTAAAAAATTACCAACAATCCATGGAGCATAAGCCGGCATGTGTTTAGCAGGATCAAACCCATACTGAGCCATATTTTTGACCACATATGCAGCAATATATAACGGCATAGCGCAAACAGCATGGTTTGCTTCAAGCCAATAACACTCACCATGTGCTGTCTGTATCAAAATACGTACACCCTGATTGTGTTCGCTAATTGACAGTGCTGATGCGTTTAATGCAAGCGGCAGTGGTAATTGAACAGATTTTGGCCAATGCTGTACTGATTGCAATTGACAAAATTGCCGCATCCTTTGGGACAGTTCATTTAAACCATCGGGCCAAGATAAGACTGTGCTGTGCTCTGACTGCTGATTGTCGCGGGCGCAAAAATAGTGTAAACCTGCCCATGCCGATACCTGATTGATGCCTTGGCCGTAATCATCGCGGCAACAATAATCCAGATACCAAAGTAAAGTGGTAGAACGGTATCCTTGCTGTTGTAGCCATTGAGCGAACGTGATTTTTTCCAGCATGCGCCATTGATTGTCGTCGCTTGAGGACACCAATGGAATGGCAAACAAGCGCTTGCCATCCTGACCACGTTGATTACTCGTTTGCTCAACAAATCGAAAAAATCGTTTACTGTCCAAATCATTTTCTGGTAGTAAACCTTCTTGCCAATGCCGTTGGTAAAACAGTCTTTCACTGGGAATCTGTACCATTGCCAGTTCATCATATTTACCATCCTGATACAGCTTTAAATCAGTCAGCAATTGTTGAATATGAGTGGATTCTACTGAAGGAAGCGGTAGATAGTGCGCACCGGTAGGATAAGGCACCCCATACTGAATTTCTCCCCGATTATTACCATTATATTCGGGTCCTTCTAAAAGCAAATAGTCATTTCTGCCTGCTCGGGACAATCGCCAGGCAACAGTCAAAGCGGCAGCACCACTACCGATAATGGCTATATTGGTGTGAACAGTCGGGATATTTTCCGGCAAAGTTATACTGGCTTTGCGCAGGGCATGACCTAAATTTTTTCCCGGAAAATCGATGTTGATTTCCGGTAATGAGGGGACAAATTGCCTAAAGCTGCTATAACCGGTCAAACCGACTAAACTGGTACCTAAAGCATGGGTGAGAAAACGACGACGGCTAAATTTCATAAATTTGTTTTAGCGCATGGCAATGCGCCAATCGGCTTCAAAATATTCTACGAGTTTCTGGGTATTTAAGTAATTTGGTTCAACCGGTAAACGAGCCATATCTTTGGGAAACGAAAACATCGCTTTGGTACTTTCACGATCCAAATAACGCGTGGGGACATGATATTGTTCAGGGATGTTGAATTGTCCTTCTACATTAGCCATGACGTAGCCCCATTCTCCAAAAGAAGGCACATAGACATGATAAGGAAGGATTTTCAAACCAGCGGCTTCTAAAGTTTTGGCAATGCACCAGTAAGCATGCGGGGCAAAATAAGGAGAGGTAGACTGCACCACAATATTTCCGAGTGGATTTAAATGCCTGGCTACCATACGATACATGGGTACTGAATACAGTTTACCCAATGAAAAATTGGACGGATCAGGAAAATCAATAATGATTACATCATATTTTTGCTGGTTTTTTTCCAGCCATTGAGCGGCATCAGCATTGATAATCTCCATTTTAGGATGGTTAAGCGAATTACCATTCAAACGGCGTAACTCGGCGGAATGGCGAAAAACCTCAGTCATCTTGGCATCCAGATCAACCAAAGTAATCTTTTCAACTTGAGAATATTTTAATATTTCTCGTGCCGCTAGTCCGTCTCCACCGCCCAAGACCAAAATATTTTTGGCATTCAGGTTTTGCTCCATCACCGGTAAGACCAATGCTTCATGGTAACGGGCTTCATCTACAGATGAAAATTGTAGATTGCCATTAAGAAACAGACGAGTATCGTTGTGCCATTTAGTGATGACCAGTCGCTGATAGGGTGATGCAGTCTGATAAACCACCGGATCGCCATAATAACGCTGTTCAGCTTTGCTGGTAATCAGATTGGCATAGACAAATAAACCAAGTAAGAACAGCAATACCAAAGTGCCGCGTAATCGTAAGCGACCATACTTTGCTAAACTGGATTTAAATAAGCGGGCAGTAAGCAAAGCCACCACCGTATTCAGGATGCCAAAAAGCAACGCACTGCGCGCCATTCCAAGGCGCGGAGCCAATATTAACGGAAACAACAACGATACGGCCAGCGCCCCCAGATAATCAAAAGTCAATACTCGGCTAACCACTTCCTTGAATTCGACCTGACGCAGATTCAAAACCCGCATCACTAACGGCAATTCCATTCCGGTCACCATACCGACAACCAGAACGAGTGCATACAATATTGTGCGAAACGGTGCGGCTGAAAACCCGAACAGGACAAATAACAATAACGCTGAAATGCCCCCAATCACCCCGACCAGTATTTCAATCTCAATAAAACGGCTTAATGTATCTTCATCTTTGATATAACGAGTCAAATGGGCACCAATACCCATTGCAAACATGTATAGCCCAATAATAGAAGAAAATTGTAAAATCGAATCACCCAGCAAATAGCTGGCCAAAGCAGCCATAATTAATTCGTACGCCAATCCACAACTGGCTACGATAAAAACCGAGATAATTAATGCTGGATTCACTACTCAACTCTTAAAAAAATCATGGTAGAATAATTCATTATATTAATAAATATAGCTATTGTGTTAATAGAATTACTCAAAGTGTTATTAACAGAATCTCTTTAGCTGGTCTAAATATGTTCATTTTTATCAGCCTAAAAAAATTTTTTAATCTATGCATTTGGATTGTATTGGTTAAAAACTGATTTATCCATTGATAGAGATCTCATGGCTTTGTAAGCCGGTCTCAAGCCAGAAAATTTTCTGGTAGCTAAGTGAACATTCTTACTAAAATTAACGGATTGATTGATAACAATGCTATAATTGTCATGATTTTGCTTAACCATTCTGTCATTAACTATTCAGCATCAGACACGCTTTGCCACTGTTGAAGAAAGTGACGGGATAAACGAATTTATGTCATCGTGATGAGAGATTTAAGTACATGACTACGCATTTATGGCAATACCTGCTGTATTTAAAATTTTTTGCTGTCGGTCTGGTGATGATGGTCACCTATATTGCAGTTTATTTGAGGATCACACCCGTATCCGAACTCAGTTTAATCCGACAAGGTAATTCTGCCTGTGCTTTATCTTTAACCGGTACCATGATCGGCTATAGTGTCACCTTGATTTCTAGCATGCTCCATTCAGCCAGTATGCTCGATTTTATTATCTGGGGTATAGGCGCCGCTATAATTCAAATAGTGGTTTATTTCATCGCCACATTATTGATTCCTCAAGCCAATCAGCAATTGAAAAATAACAATGTGGCTGTCGGTATCCTGTTTTCCGGTCTTTCCGTTTCCATTGGCATTTTAAATGCAGCTTCATTAAGCTAAGATCAGATTTGCTAAAAAGCAAAGGTGCAAATGAATAAATGGAGCTTTTTGTCTATTTAAAACCAACACAAACGCGATTTAAACTTGACTGAAAACCTTTCAATTTATCCATATTGATGGAGAAACACCGACACTCTAAGCTTTTCAGATAATGATAGACGAGATCAACCTTTAACATGTCATCAAGCCGTTACTAACCAATCATATTTGGTTTAATTTAACCTGCAGCATTGAGTAATCGGTACCGTACGACGAAATCGGAGAAAATTTATGATATTAGATTCAATTTTTGGTAGTAAAGGTTTGGGTGGTTTCATTAAGAAACAATTTATCGATGTTATCCAATGGGAAAATCCTGAACCAGATGTTTTAATGTGGCGTTTCCCCATACGAGATCAGGAAATCCAGAATGGGGCGGCGCTGATTGTGCGTGATTCCCAAAGCGCACTGTTTGTTGATGAAGGTTCTATTGCAGACTTATTTGAAGTCGGAACCCATAGCCTGATCACCCAAAACTTGCCTTTACTCACCAATCTGAAAAACTGGTCAAAATTATTTGAATCACCGTTTAAATCTGATGTCTACTTCTTCAACATGCGTCAGCAGTTATCTAAGCGATGGGGAACAGCCCAGCCTGTCACCATTCGCGATCAGGACTTTGGGGCAGTAAGCGTGCGTTCATATGGTATGTATTCCTTCCGCATAGCCGATCCAGCCATGTTCTTTCGTCAGGTAACAGGTGTTTGTGAAGAGTATCGCTCCGAACGTCTGGAAGAACAAATCAGAAATCTGGCGGTGACTAATTTGGCTACCGCCTTTGGTACAGCGGATATTTCTTTCATCGATATGGCTGCCAATCAGTTAAAGTTATCCGAGCAGATGACTAAACTATTGCAACCGGCATTCGCAGCCTTAGGATTACAATTGGAATCCTTTACCGTTGAAAGCATTACCCTGCCAGAAAATCTGCAAAAACAAATGGAAGAAAGAATCGGAATGGGGATTGTTGGCGATCTTGGCCGTTATACACTATATCAGACAGCACAAGCCATACCCAAAGCGGCCGAAAATGAAGGTGGCATTGCCGGTATTGGCGCCGGTCTGGCGGCTGGAATGGGGATTGCTGGTAGCATGAATGCAGCTTTAAACCCTAATTTTGCCCAAGCCCAGCCTCAGGCTACCTCAACCGCTGATGAGCACACCGTTAAATTAGCCCAATTAAAAAGTATGTTGGAGCAAAATCTGATCAGCCAAAATGATTATGACGCCGCTAAAGCAGAAATCATAAAAAAAATAACCGGTTAATCAGGAAATATGGATAATCAATCTCTGTTTTTTCACGCTAATTGCCCCAGTTGTGGCGCTGAAGTTGGCGTACATTCAGCCACCTCGCTGACAGCAGTCTGTCAATACTGTCATTCAGTATTACTGATTCAGAATCAGAAACTAATCAGCAGCCATCGTTCTTCCGCGGTTGTGGATGATTTATCGCCGTTGCAAATAGGAACATCTGGAGTATGGAATAAAAAACCATTTGTATTGATTGGTCGTATTCAGGTTAATTATGATGCGGGCGTGTGGAATGAATGGCATGCCTTATTTGCTGACGGTAGTAGCGGCTGGTTATCCGAGTCTGGCGACCGTTTTGTCTTTACGCTGGAACAAATTGGACAAGAGATCCAGCTTGATACCTTGCAATGTGGTTATAGACAGCCTACTTTTCGAGGTAAAAATTGGGTTATCAGTGATGTACGTCTGATTAAAGCAGGCAATTATGTAGGAGAAGGCGAGCTACCTACCGATTTGCCCATGCAGCAGCAAGTGCACAGCATCGATTTGCGCTGCGGCAAATACTTTATGACGGTCGAGAATGCCAATACGAAAGGCAAGCAAAAAATCTTCATAGGTGAAGGTGTTAGTTTAGAATCATTAAAATTACAGCATATCCGCACAGAAGATCAAATTCGCGCTCAATCAGGCAGAATTAAGGGCAGCGTGCAGACGGGCTCGTGCCCCTCCTGTGGCGGCAGCATTCAATGGGTCAGCGCCTTAACCAACCACATTATCTGTCAGCAATGCAACAGTACAGTCAGTCTCAGTCAAGACAAGCTACAGTTGCTTCAAAGCAAAAAAAACCGTGATCAGCTGACACAAAATCTAACCATAAAACCCGGTAGGCAGGCATGGATTGATGGGCATGACTGGTTGGTATTAGGAGCGGTAGTCATCAAGGAAATACCTCCCGAAGACGCCTTGAAAAAAAGTAATCTACCTATTACCCCCTACACTCAAGATGAAATCGATGAAGAAGATTTTACTTCAGTCTGGACCGAATATTTATTGTATTCACCTAAAAAAGGTTTTTTATGGCTGATTGAACAAGAGGATAACCATTGGTCGCTGGCTAGCACTTTAGATATCTGGCCAAAGATTGATTTTCCAGGCATCATCACGCCAGCAGGATATAACGATAAAGATTTACACTGTTTGTATGATTACGGTGGTCAGGTATTGTACGCAGCAGGGGCTTTTTACTGGCAAGTCAAGGCTGATGATATTAATTACTATCGGGATTTTGGTACGCATAAACATAAACTGTCTACCACATTAAATCCGCAAGAACAATCTTGGTCTGTGATCAGCGAAGTACCCGCGTCAGCGGTGGCCACATGGTTTTATAAAGATCGAAAAACGGTTATCCGATCGAATCCAATGGCAAGCGTATTTGCCGATAATATTGCTCAAGAACATCTGGGTATTACCGCAAAAGATTTTCGCAATAAAAAATTGCTGCGAAAATGGTGGCGACAAAGTTCGGAATATTACCTGTCTACATCAAAACTATGGATGTTTGTTTTTTTATTTCTGAATGTGCCTATATTTGGTTTAGCTTGTATCAATGATAATTCTAATGAAAATGATTTTATCTATTTTGTC
This sequence comes from uncultured Neisseriaceae bacterium, assembly GCA_945267035.1. Lineage (GTDB taxonomy): Bacteria > Pseudomonadota > Gammaproteobacteria > Burkholderiales > Neisseriaceae > Snodgrassella. The sequence goes on from CALYOS010000034.1 coordinate 21,310, forward strand.
ACTGTGTGCTTTAGTTACTTTTTGGCTAAGTTTTTATTAGGTGAGAAATATTTGGGCAAATTTAAATTATTTTTAGTAAGAACAAAATTATTTCCTTATTACTGTCTTATTTCAGTGATGATCTTGACCACTTTTCACTGGAAGATTTACAAGGCAATCGATTACTCTGGTTCTTCCAGTTATCATCATTCTAATAGTCGATGGCATAAATAATGCAAAAAAAATATGCAATAGGGCAGCATGGTTTACTGGAGATTTATCCGCAGGATTGTGGTTGGTTGCAAGATGAACAGGCGATCAAGCAATTGCTTTATCAAGCTGCACAAGCAGCACAAGCGCATATTTTAACCAGTCACTTTCACACTTTTGGAGGAAATGGGGGGGTGACGGGCGTAGTATTGTTGGCAGAGTCACATATGAGTATTCATACCTGGCCTGAGTATCAATATGCCGCCGTCGATATTTTTATGTGTGGGCGTTTATCAATGCAATCGGCCATCTGCGTATTTCAACAGCAATTAGCTGGAGCACGAATTGAAATACGCTTAGTGCAAAGAGGTTGTACTGAGGAAAGACAGCATAGTGATTGTGAAGAGATGGCACCATAATGTGTTTGTTACACAATATAAAGGGATAATATCAGTAGTTAAAAAAATCAACGAGTGAGTAGATATGCTTTATGCATGATGCAGATGATCAGATCGCATATTTTCTTCAAAACCGGGTAAATGCGTTTACCAGTGTGTCGATCTCTATGGCGACTGATTCAAGTGTGCTTTTTATCTGCCCACACTAAAAATTCAAAAATTGATATTAAGGTGACAGAAATCAACTTGGTATCAACCAAAGTATAAAACCATTCAGCGCAATTTATCCGGCTATATCACTGGTTTAGCTTAATTTTCTCTTTAACGTCACAATAAAATTTTCAATATCACCATGGAGTGATAGTTGAACTAAACACACTTTTAAACGATCGTTGTAACAAAGTGATTAAGCGATCAATTTAGACGGTTAAACTTGATATCATCCTCAACAACTCACACTTTTTAGTGAGCATTAAATCTTCAACAACGTTTGTGACTCAGTGCATGCGTCTGAAAGAATTTCATCAATCAAATAGCAGTTTGACCAAACTATCTTGATTCAACCCGTCACTATTGGATTGATGTTGATTTACTTTTTACCAAAGCCAAACCGTTGGCTGCCTTGACATCAGACTGCGTATAAAATGTTTATCCTGAATAAAAGCACTGATAAAACCAGTTAAATCAAAGCACTATTAACGGTGTGGTTAATTCGTTCTTGCCACATGTAAGTTATACGTGCTCTGGATAACAAAAACCACCAGAGAACTGGTGGTTTTAATCATCAAGCTAAATCACATACCATGGCCAACTTATTTCCAATAACGCCACCACGGGATATCGTTGTGATCTCGCCATGGGTTCTGGAGATATGGACTATTGGGAAAATTTTGCCCTAAAACACGTTTGGCATCGTCACTGAGCTTTTGTTCGCCCAGATTTTGATAAGCTGCCACCAAAATAGCTAAGGATTCTTCCACATTGGGTGTGTTTTGATATTGTGAAATGATGATTTGCGCTCTTCCGGCCGCTGCCAGCCAGGCACCGCGTTTCATATAATACCGAGCGACAGACAACTCATGTCCAGCCAGAGCGTTAAGCAATTTCTGCATTTTATCGCGCGCATCACTGGCATATTTGCTATTTGGAAAGCGATCCACCAATTCAGCAAAAGTGGCATAAGCTTCGCGGTTGGCTTTTGGATCGCGGTCAGACCAATCTTGTTTGGCTATTTTGCTCACGAATGACTTGTCTTCGTTTAATTGAATCAATGCCTTGAGGTATAATGCATAATCCATATTGGCATGCTTTGGATATAAGCGGACAAACTGATTAATCGCGGCCAAAGCCTTTTCAGGTTCATTGTCCTTATAATAAGCATAAGCAGTATCAAGTTGAGCTTGCTCGGCATGAGATCCATAAGGAAACCGCGCCTGCAGAATTTCATATAACTTCTCAGCGCGAGTATAATTATGGTGCATCAGTTCATCGTGTGCTTCTTTATACAAACGCTGAACCGACCAATCCTGGGTGATTTGGGAGTCTTTATCGACTGTACTTGTACTGGCACAGGCTGTCAGTAATAAGCCTAAAGCCACCGCCAAAAACAAATTTTTCATGAAAGACACTTTTTTGTTAGAGAATGATGACGATTATAACGATGATTTACCTTTTGCGGCAGATCATCATGCAGAAAATTGCAAAAATTGGATCGTACCCAATGAGCTGGCCGGCTTACGCTTGGATGCTGCATTAGCTAAATTAATGCCTGACTATTCCCGCAGTCGCCTGACAAGCTGGATAAAGGAAGGTCATGTTACCGTAAATAATGCGATAGTGGTACCCAAATTTAAATTAATTGGTGGTGAAAACATTCAAGTTGTTATTCAAGCCGATCAGATGCAACAAGCTTTCACCCCTGAAGAGATGCCACTAGATATCATTTATGAAGATGAAAGTGTGCTAGTGTTGAATAAGCCTGCTGGCTTGGTGGTGCATCCGGCAGCAGGAAACTGGCAAGGAACCCTCTTAAACGGTCTGTTAGCCTATTGTCCTGCACTAGCACACATACCCCGTGCCGGCATTGTTCATCGTTTGGACAAAGACACCAGCGGTTTACTGGTGGTGGCTAAAACCTTACCAGCCCAGAATCACTTGGTGCGGCAGCTGCAGGAACGCACTGTTAAACGGACTTATCGGGCAGTTGCCGATGGAATAGTTCCTTTTGATGGCAAAATTGAAACGCTGATTGGGCGAGATCCGCATAATCGTACCCGCATGGCGGTGGTTCCATTTGGCGGGAAAGAAGCCATAACCCATGTCAAAGTATTAGAGCGGTATGCTGACTTTAGCTACATTGAATGTCAGTTAGAAACCGGTCGTACACATCAGATTCGGGTACACATGAAAGCAGCTGGACATCCGCTAGCAGGAGATGCGCAGTATGGCAATCCCCGTCATCCGGCCAGTCCTGAAGTCAAAACAGCGATTAAAGCCATGGCGCGACAGGCATTACATGCCTACCGCTTAAGCTTTGTGCACCCACAAACACATGAAGTAGTGCAATTCGAAGCGCCATTAGCTGCCGATATCTATCATCTTTTATCGGTGTTGCGTTTGCAGGCTGGTATGAGTTCATCGCTACGACATGAAGATGAATGGCAGCAACGTCTGGCAACCGAAGCAGATGATGAAGACTGGGACGATGATGATTATGATGTTGATGTCATTTACGTGCGTGAATAAGGAAAGCCAATGACTCAATGGGATATGAATCAGGCTTTGGGTCTGAAACACGATGATCAGACATTTTTTGCTGCTCACTGGCCGGCACCGTCTAATGTCCATACCTTACTGACGACACGTCAAGGAGGTGTGAGCCGTCCGCCTTTTGCTACCCTCAATCTGGGCATGCATGTCGGTGATGATATTCAGGCTGTTGAGCAAAATCGGTCTTTAATACAGCAACATGTCGCCAAACCTCTTGCCTATCTGCAACAGGTGCATAGCACTGAAGTGATGGCGGCGACTACAGCGTTAACAGCAGCGCACAAGGGATATGTGCCTGAAGCTGACGCCAGTTTCAGCCGGCAAGGGGAAGCGGTGGCCTGTGCCATCATGACCGCTGATTGTTTGCCGGTGTTGCTGTGTGATCGTGCCGGAACAGTTGTGGCTGCAGCTCACGCAGGTTGGCGCGGGCTGGCAGGAGGGATCCTGCAGAACACCGTTGAAGCTATGCAGGTTCCGGCAGTAGAAATCATGGCTTATCTGGGACCAGCCATTGGGCCGGAGGCGTTTGAAGTGGGCACAGAGGTGTGGAAAGCTTTCTGCCTGCCACAGCCCAAAGCTCAAGCAGCTTTTATCGAAATTGATGATGATCATTATCTGGCTGATATTTATGCTTTGGCGCGACTGGCTTTAGCAGATGCCGGTGTTCATCAAGTGTATGGTGGAACTGAATGTACTGTCTTGCAACGTGATCGCTATTTTTCCTACCGTCGCGAGGGGCAAACTGGACGCATGCTCAGTGCGATATGGTTAGATTAACCGCCAAAAGTTGGGGTATTAAATTTAAGCCCACGGCTGAAACACCAAAATCCAGTAATCGGAAAGTGTTAGAACTGATCCGCCAGTAACAAACCTAAGTTGCACAGTGACCAGATTGATAATGCTTGCAGTATGACAACCAGTCATGAATACGCCAATGTCACGCCGGAATAAGACCTGACTGTCGCACAATCCCAGCAATTTCCTGTTGCAGTGCAGTATTGGCACTGTAACCAAGTTGAGTCGGGTAATTAAACATTTCTTCAACCCAATGATGGGGCAGAGAGGTGGCTTCATTCGCAAGTAATTGGCTTTGAGACTGAGCATCCTTCACCAACCATTGTCCACCAGCCCAGGAAACCCAGTTTCTCCATGTTCGGGAATAGCAGTGATGGCGCAAGCGGATGTGAAAACCTCGGATATTGATCCAGTTGGCGCATACCGGCACCGGTACAAGGGGATAGATCTTAGCTAGTCGTATCAAATGCCCAGCCAAAGGAAAATCATGATTTCCATACCCTACAGGATCAAGCGTGATTAAATAACGACAACTAATTCCATGTGCTGCCAGTAAATGACTTAGATGCGCTCCATTCCAGGCACCCAAACTGTGACCCACGATAAACACTTGCGTTTGAGATCCGATATTTTGCAATAAACGTTGAAAAGCGGGTGCTTCTATTCGCATGCTAAGATTATCGGGTTCATAACGCCGAGCATCGCGATAAAATACCTCAGAATAGCTCAAATAATCACATCGATAGTATTGGTTAATCATCGAAGGGGAGATGGCATACGCTGTTTGCAGGTATTTGCGCAAACGGAAATGGAAACGCCGAGCCAGATGATAGGTCATATAATGCGGTCTGCGTTGATCAAACGGCAGCTTAACATTACCCCATAAAAAAGATTCTTTATCAGCTGCACCACCAATGAAAATGACATAAATCAACGGTGTATGGTTAACTGAAAGACGATCTGGTTCATTCATATTTGACCATGCATTGATAGCAACAAGATTGCAAGCATAAGACGGTGTATATTACCACCATTATAAATTTAAAATAAATAGAATCATTTGATATTCTCAATAACCATAAGACTACACTTAAAGCCAGCGTAGACAAGCAGCATAGCATGAGCGCGAGAAAGGCTTTTGCGCTAGTTTTTTTCATAACGTGGTTCAGTTGTCTATGCTAAAAAATCCAATTCATCATTTTCTCGGGTAGCATGCTTTAATATTCATACACAATCAAACCAACACCTAAAAAGATGGCCATTTGTCAGGCAAAAAACCTTGCTGTACCCATAAATAACCTAAATGGCGAATAAATTTTATTTTCCTGTTTACTTTATAATGCGTATTATGGACATAAGCAAATTATTAATTTGCTAAAATCATTGCAAGAAAAGTACCAGTAAAGCTACTTGTTTATTAGTCATGATTTAACCTTAGTGTACTCAATATGTCATCAAGTGGTGGTGATGAAAGATGACGAAATTATTGAACAAGGATCGCGTGAGCAGATCTTCTATTCGCCAGAAACTGACTATACCAAGATGCTGCTTTCATTTTTGGACAAGCCGTCTCGAAAAGTGAGTAAAACCCTAATTTATGGAGATAAGATTGAAAATAATGATCAATCAGATGATAACAAAACAGCATCAAC
>CALYOS010000035.1 GCA_945267035.1 uncultured Neisseriaceae bacterium
GAGTTTGCGACAATTTCTGTATTCAAAAGTTTTAGCGCAATATTTTGGAAACTATACCAGTTCTTTTATTTATGCCTTATTCATTGTCGTGATTTGTTGGTTGATTGTTTTTGTTTTATATAAAAAGCAATTTTTTATAACAATTTAAAAATATAAGATATCAATGTAATTAAATTCGGGTTATCCGATATTTTTAACCTTAATTACATCTTAATGTATTAGCAGTAAGTTGAATTGAAAAAATATTGGTGGTTTTTTGTTGTGAAGCGGATAGTGGAGTTTTTTTTGTGCCAGCAATGAACCAGCTATTTTGGTAAATACTTAAGGAAGCGATAACATTGTTTGCTGTATTTGGTAATCCTGTGGCTCATAGTTGGTCACCCCAGATTCATCAGTGTTTTGCCCGTCAGGAAGGTCGGCAGTTGGTGTATGAACGTCGACTTGTGCCGATTGACAGTTTTGCTGATAAGGTTCAGGAATTTTTTCGCTCTGGTGGCGTCGGTGCTAATGTGACGGTTCCGTTTAAAACTGAAGCCTTTCAGTTGGCTGATGAGGTCAGTGAGCGGGCGCAAGCTGCGCAGGCAGCCAATACTCTATTCATGCGTAATGGTCGTCTTTATGCAGATAATACTGACGGCGTCGGTCTCGTTCGGGCAATAGAGCAGGTTGCAAACTATGGTTTATGCGATAAACGCATTTTGTTATTGGGAGCAGGAGGGGCTGCGCAAGGGGTGATTCAACCTTTGTTAAATCAGCGCCCTGCGAGCATAAGCATAGCAAATCGCACGGTTACTAAGGCTGAAAAATTGGCGGCAAAATTTGCTACTAGCTGGTTGCCCGTTAATGAAATTAAACCTGATTATGATGTCATTATTAATGCAACATCTGGTAGTTTGCAGGGTGAGATGATGCCGATTGATTTAGCTGTGTTGGCTAGAGCTGAGTTGGTTTATGACATGATGTATGGCAGTGAACCAACTTTGTTTTTGCAACAGGCACAACAAGCGGGATGTCGCCAGACGGTAGATGGATTAGGTATGTTGGTTGCGCAGGCTGCGGAATCTTATTATTTATGGCATGGTTTCCGGCCGGATATCAACGACGTGGTGCTCGCTCTGCGCCAGCAGATGGATCGGCCATGAAGCTGCTTAAGTGGATTATTAGTAGCATAGTGATGTTGTTTGTGTTGTTCAATGTCTATGTATATGGCAGTTTGCTGACCTATCGGGCTGTGGCACCACATCGTACGATGTTTATGTTGCTGCGAATGCATGAATTAGCTGCAACTAGACCTGAGGTGCGATTGAACTATCAATGGGTTCCTTACAATCGCATTTCACCCAATTTGAAAAAAGCCTTAATTGCATCTGAAGATGCCCGATTTGCTGAGCATGATGGTTTTGACTGGAATGGAATCCGTACCGCAATCAAAAAGAATCAACAACAGGGTAAATTTGCATCCGGTGGTTCGACTATTAGCCAGCAGTTAGCTAAAAATCTGTTTTTATCTGAAAGTCGCCATTATTGGCGGAAGGGTGAAGAAGCGTTGATCACTTCAATGCTGGAAGCCACGATGAATAAGGACCGGATTTTCACTCTATATTTAAATGTCATTGAGTGGGGTTATGGTGTCTATGGTGCTCAAGCGGCCAGTGAAACTCTTTATGGTCGATCCGCCATGCAGCTGACAGCCCAACAATCAGCTAAGCTGGCAGCACGGGTACCACGACCGCTTTATTACATTGATCATCCGCACGACAAAGAAATCAGACGCAAAGCCAATATTATTTTGCGGCGGATGGGTTCAGCACAGTTACCTGATACCGATGAATAGTTTTGTGGAAGAAATCAATCCGCCATCAGCACATTGAGGCTACTATTAAAGCCGTCGTCTTAAATCTTCCAGTTCGTCCAATAATTCTAAAATTAGGGCAGTAGCACTGGGGCTGGCATCAAAATCACGGTGAATGCGCCAGGCTCGCCGCGCAATAGTCAAGTGATAACCACTATATCTGGACAGTTGAGGTGTTTCACCTGCTGGGATAACGCTTTCTTCAATCAAGCTGAGGATCCAGTTACTTTGATTGTCACAGCCACGAACTAAATCATCGAATGCCAATTCAATATCTTGTCTGTTTTCACTCATTTCTATACCTGCCTTTATGCTTGTTTTTGCGGATCGAATCCGGAAAAGTGTTGAGCCAGTGTTTGCCATGCCTCTTGATCTTGCTGATTATTTGCCCTTGGCAATACGATGTTGATCAGCAGATATAAATCTCCTGCTTCTTTGGCTGGTATGCCTTTTCCTTTCAGGCGCATTTTCTGATTATTATGACTGTTCGCCGGTATGTTAACGCTTAGTCTGCCTGCAGGCGTATCCACTGCTATTTTACTGCCTAAAGCAGCGGTCCAAGGGGCAACGTTAATACGTTGATAAACATCCTTGCGATTTTGTACTGATAAGTGATTTTCTGTCCGAAATTTGATTTTCAAATACAAATCACCCGCTGGACCATTGTTGTACCCCGGTAAGCCTTGACCGCTAAGGCGGATCTGCTGACCTTCGGTAATACCAACAGGTATTTTGACATTGAGGGTTTTGCGTTCATAAGTCATTTGCCCGTTATCATTTACCGTAGGCATATCTAGAGAAAGGCTACGTTGAGCGCCATGATAGGCCGCTTCAATATCAATCACTAATTCAGCATGTTGATCTTCTCCAGATACGGGTCCTTGACGCCGTCGCTGTCTAAATCCTTGCTGAGCATGGCTACCAAATGCGGCAAAAAGATCATCAAAATGAAAATCACCACTACCAAATGCTTCATTCTGACCAAATTGCTGAGGATCAAAATCATATTGCTGATAATGAAATCCTCCGTTGTTCTGGTTGTTGCTGCGACCGCGATGCCCAAATGGATTGGCTAACATCTCATCATATTCGGCACGCTTTTCCTTATCATGTAAGGTTTCATAAGCAATATTGATTTCGCTGGTTTTACTGACTGCATCCGGATCTTTACTGACATCAGGATGATATTTTCTGACTAGTTTACGGTAGGCTTTTTTGATCTCGGCATCACTGGCCTTGGGATCAACACCCAGTATTTCATAATAACTGCGTTCTGCCATGTTATATCCTTTGATAGTGCTGATTATTTTCTTTGATTTCGATATTTTTAATAGGTTGGGTTGAAATGTCAAAGTTAAAGCGAAAACTGTTTATTCATAATTAAATGAGATGTTTTATCAGCATTATAAATTTTAGCTGGACAAAGTTTTGCATTGGTCTGGGTAGAATTAAACTGTTTAAGCTGAGCAGGGCAAATCACACTGAATTTTTCCAAAAGCAATATGACATAAGGCTTGCTTATGACATTTTCAAAAATTATGCTATACGGTTAATAAAGTAAAATATTGCTAGTTAATTAGTATTAATGTTATGAATAAGTTATCTTTGCACTCATGATTTTGAAAAATATTTACGTTTTGTTTTGTGTAAAGATGAAATTTATTTAAATTTGAATGAATTAGGGTTCAAATTTCAGTCAAATTTAAATAATTAATAATTTTATGAAAGCAATTATTATTTTTTACAGCGTTTTTTAAGCGAATATCATATATAAAAACTATTTAAAATCATTTAGTTAATATAAATTCGAGAGAATATTTCTTTGAGTTTACAACAGAAAATAGATGTAAAAACACATTGCTGTTTGGGTATTACACTGGTACGATTTGTTGGAAAATACAATATGTTGCAATTAATATAATCTGCAAATGTTATGTGATTATATTTTAACTAGGTGGAATCCATTGATTGTCATCTAATTGCTTTTATTTTTACTTTTCTAATCAATAACTTAATAAATTGATTAAAATAATAAATGAAATGGCAACAACATAAAGTGTTTTGCTCATGATTCAATCCCTAACGAAAGAGGATATTGCTATGTCTACCGAATTCCATGATCAAGATATCGATCCCGTAGAAACGCAAGAATGGTTGGACTCTCTCAGTTCTGTTCTGAAAGAGGAAGGGCCGGAACGTGCACATTTCCTGATGGAAAAATTGGTGCGATACATACGCCGCCGTGGTATCTATATGCCATTCACTGCGACTACTGCTTACTTGAATACTATTCCGGTAGGCAAAGAACAAAAATCTCCAGGTAATCATGAATTAGAACACCGCATCCGCTCTTTAGTTCGTTGGAATGCTGCTGCACTGGTTTTGAATGCCAGTAAGAAAAATTTGGAACTGGGTGGTCATATTGCCAGTTTCCAGTCTTGTGCGACTTTATATGATGTAGGTTTCAACCACTTCTGGCACGGTAAAACTGATACACAAGAAGGGGACTTGGTATTCTTCCAGGGCCATAGTGCGCCAGGTTTTTATGCTCGCGCTTATGTTGAAGGTCGTTTGACTGAAGAACAAATGCAGAATTTCCGTCAGGAAGTTCATGGTTCTGGTCTATCATCTTATCCTCATCCATGGTTAATGCCAGACTTCTGGCAATTCCCAACCGTGTCAATGGGTCTGGGTGCTCTGCAAGGTATTTATCAGGCGCGTCTGCTCAAATATCTGGAATCTCGTGGCTTGGCTAAAACTACTGGCCGTAAGGTGTGGGTATTCTGCGGTGATGGTGAGATGGATGAACCAGAAAGCCAGGGTGCTATTGCCTTAGCTGCGCGTGATGGTTTGGATAACCTGATTTTTGTGGTTAACTGTAATTTGCAGCGTTTGGATGGTCCTGTACGCGGTAATGGTAAGATTATTCAGGAATTAGAAGGCAATTTCCGTGGTGCCGGCTGGAATGTGTTGAAAGTTATCTGGGGCAGCAAGTGGGATGCTTTGTTGGCTCAGGATAAAGATAATTTGCTGAAACAACGCATGGAAGAGTGTGTTGACGGTGATTATCAGATGTATAAATCACAAAACGGTGCCTATGTTCGCGAGCATTTCTTCAATACTCCTGAATTGAAAGCCATGGTTGCCAATATGTCCGATGATGAAATTTGGGCATTAAATCGTGGTGGACATGATCCGCATAAAGTCTATGCTGCTTATTATGAAGCAGTGAATAATCCAAATGGTCGTCCAACTGTTATCTTGGCAAAAACCATTAAAGGTTATGGTATGGGTGCTTCTGGCGAAGCTCAAAATACCGCGCATCAGGCTAAGAAAATGGATTTGGCTTCATTGAAACAGTTCCGTGATCGTTTCCAGATTCCGGTTACTGATGAAGAGATGGAACACACTCTGCCATTCTTCCGTCTACCTGAAGACAGCGAAGAAATGAAATACATGAAAGAGCGTCGTGCTCAATTGGGTGGTTTCTTACCATACCGTCATCCAGATTCAGAACAATTGCCGATTCCTGCCTTAACCGAATTCGCGCCACAGTTGCAAGACAGTTGTGATCGTGAATTCTCTACCACTATGGCATTTGTCCGTATCTTAAGCACATTGCTGAAAGACAAAAATATCGGTAAACGAGTTGTACCGATCGTACCGGATGAAAGCCGTACCTTTGGTATGGAAGGTTTATTCCGTCAATATGGTATCTGGAATCCTAAAGGTCAGATTTATACTCCTCAAGACCATGATCAATTGATGTTCTATAAAGAATCTAAAAACGGTCAGATCTTCCAGGAAGGTATTAATGAACCGGGTGCCATGAGTTCTTGGATCGCGGCAGCAACAAGTTACTCTAACAATGATTTCCCACTGATTCCGTTCTATATTTACTACTCAATGTTTGGTTTCCAACGCATTGGCGACTTAGCATGGGCAGCCGGTGATCAGCGTGCACGTGGCTTTATGTTGGGTGGTACCGCCGGTCGTACTACTTTGAATGGTGAAGGTCTACAACATCAGGATGGTCATAGTCATATTCAAGCTGAATTGATTCCAAACTGTATTTCTTACGACCCAACTTTCTCTTATGAAGTGGCCGTGATTATTCACAATGGTATGCAACGTATGTGGGTTGATCGTGAAGATGTGTTCTTCTACATCACACTGATGAACCAAAACTACAAACATCCTGCACTGCCAAAACGTGAAGGCATTGAACAACAAATTCTGAAAGGTATGTATTTGTTGCAGGAAGGTGCTGCCGGTAAGTTGAAAGTTCAGTTAATGGGTAGTGGCGTGATTCTGCAGGAAGTGATTGCTGCAGCTGATCTATTGAAACAAGACTTCGATGTAGACGCCAATATCTGGAGCGTGACTTCTTTCAACGAATTGTATCGTGATGGTATCAATGCTGAACGTTATAACCGTCTGCATCCTACCGATACTCAGAAAGTACCTTACGTTACCGAACTATTAAACGGTCAGGAAGGTCCGGTTGTGGCTTCTACTGATTACGTCCGTCATTTTGCTGATCGTATTCGTGCCTTCGTACCGCAAGATAACTTTACGGTATTGGGTACTGACGGTTATGGTCGCAGTGATTCCAGAGATAATCTGCGCGAGTTCTTTGAAGTTAACCGTTATCATGTAGTTGTTGCTGCCCTTAATGGTCTGGCAGAAGAAGGCAAAATCAGCAAGAAAGTGGTACAGGACGCCATCAGTAAATATGGCATCAAAGCTGATGTTGATCCTAGCTGGACGCGCTAATTAAGGTGACTGTCTGGAAGTAATTCACTTTCAGACAGTTCTAATCAATTGCAAATGCCAATAATTGTCAGACGCAGGCTTTATCCTGATCCTGCTGTCGTAAAAGGACAAAATTATGAGTCAGATAGTTGAAATAAAAGTGCCGGATATTGGTAGCAATACTAATGTCGATGTAATTGATGTGGCAGTCAAAGTAGGCGATACCGTTGCCGTAGATGATACCTTGATCACTCTAGAAACCGACAAGGCTACGATGGATGTCCCTGCAGATAAAGCCGGTGTTGTTAAAGAAGTACTGGTTAAAGTAGGCGATAAAGTATCCGAAGGCAGCGTAATCGTGAAGGTTGAACAAGCAGGTGCTGCAACAGCTGCCGCATCAGCTCCAGCCTCTGGAAAACCGGCGGTAACTGAAGCTGTGGCAGCTACAGCGCAGTCTGTAGTGGTTAATGTTCCCGATATTGGTAATTTCTCCAATGTGGATGTGATTGAAGTAGCGATCAAAGTTGGTGACGAAGTCGCTGTTGATCAGACATTAGTGACTTTGGAAACTGATAAAGCCACAATGGATGTGCCTTCTACTGTAGCCGGTAAAGTCACAGCGGTTAAAGTTAAAGTGGGTGATAAAGTTTCAGAAGGTAGCCCGTTGATTGAGGTTGCAGCAGCACCGGCAACCGTGGCTGCAACTGCGCCAGCAGCAGCTAAACCGGCTGATGACATTAAATCCCAAGTTGCTGCTACTCCTAATGCTGCGAATAATGAATTACGTGCTGAGATTAAGAGTTCTGTACCACAAGCTTTTGGTAGCTCGGTAATTGATGAAGCCAGCTTTAAAAAAGCCCATGCCAGTCCGTCTGTACGCAAATTAGCGCGTGAGTTGGGTGTGGATCTGGGACGTGTCAATGGTAGTGGTCCTAAAGGACGAATTACACCAGAAGATTTGCGTAACTTTGTTAAAGCAGTGATGCAAAAAGTGGAGAATGGCAGTGGTGCATCTTCTTTAGGTGGCGGATTAGATTTATTACCATGGCCAAAAATTGACTTCAGTAAATTTGGTGAGATTGAAGTTAAAGAACTGTCCAGAATTAAAAAAATCTCCGGACAGAATCTTGCTCGCAACTGGGTCATGATTCCGCATGTTACTTTACAGGAAGATGCGGACATGACTGAACTGGAAGCATTCCGCAAACAGTTGAATAAAGAATGGGAACGAGCTGGAGTCAAAGTTTCTCCGCTATCATTTATTATTCTTGCTTGTGTGAAAGCTTTACAGGAATTCCCAGAATTCAACTCTTCTTTAGATGGCGATAATCTGATTCTGAAGAAATACATCAACATCGGTTTTGCTGCTGACACACCAAATGGTTTGGTCGTACCAGTAATCAAAAATGCTGATCAGAAAGGTTTGAAAGAAATTTCGCAAGAGTTGGCTGAAATGAGTAAGCGTGCTCGCGAAGGCAAACTCAAACCACAGGAAATGCAAGGCGCTTCCTTCACCATTTCCTCTCTGGGTGGCATTGGTGGTACAGGATTTACGCCGATTGTTAATGCTCCTGAGGTTGCGATTCTTGGCGTATGTAAATCTCAAATCAAACCAAGCTGGAATGGTAAAGAATTTGAACCACGCTTACAGTGTCCGCTTTCTTTATCTTTTGATCATCGTGTCATTGACGGCGCTGCTGGTATGCGTTTCTTGGTATTTATCAGCAAGCTGTTGGCAGATTTCCGTCGCGTAACTCTGTAAGTCTTTAGTAGAGGCTGTCTAAGAGCTAAACAGAGTTCCGACAGCCTATGTACATGAAATGCAGATAATGCTGCTGCATCCATTGCAGCAGCAGACAAAGGTTTAAACCATGAGTTTAATTGAATTAAAAGTACCGGATATTGGTAATTATCAGAATGTTGATATCATTGCCGTTGAAATCAAACCGGGCGATACAGTTGCAGTGGATGATACTCTGATCACATTGGAAACAGATAAAGCCACCATGGATGTACCGGCCGAAACTGCTGGTGTGATTAAAGAAGTCAAAGTCAAAGTAGGTGACAAGATTTCTGAAGGTGGCGTTGTGGCAGTGATTGAAGCTGCTGATGCCAAAACAGCACCATCAGCTGCACCAGCTGCACAGCCAAGTGCTGCTGTGGCCGCACCACAGGCAGCCAGTTACACTGGCAGCAGTGACGCTGAATACGATGTGGTTGTATTGGGCGGTGGTCCAGGCGGTTATTCTGCAGCGTTTGCCGCTGCCGATGAAGGTCTAAAAGTGGCTATCGTAGAACGCTACGCTACATTAGGTGGTGTTTGTCTGAATGTTGGCTGTATTCCTTCTAAAGCGCTGTTGCATAATGCAGCAGTGATTGAGGAAGTTAAAGAATTGAAAGCCAATGGTATTGACTTCGCTGCGCCAAAAATTGATATTGACCAGTTGCGTGGCTACAAGGAAAAGGTTGTTGCGCGCATGACTACTGGTTTGGCTGGTATGGCTAAAACCCGTAAAGTCGACATCATACGCGGGAATGGTCGTTACATCGATCCGCATCACATCGAAGTGAAGCTCACTACAGGTGAGGGCCGTACCGAAACAGGTGAAACCAAGACCTTGGCATTTAAAAACACCATTATTGCTGCTGGCAGCCGCGTGGTAAATCTGCCATTTATACCTGAAGATCCACGCATTGTTGATTCAACTGGTGCGCTTGAACTTAAATCCGTACCAGAAAAAATGCTGATTATCGGCGGTGGTATTATCGGTCTGGAGATGGGCACAGTTTATAGTACGCTGGGTGCTCGTCTGGATGTTGTTGAAATGATGGATGGTCTGATGCAAGGTGCTGATCGTGATATGGTCAAAATCTGGCAGAAGAAAAACGAACATCGTTTCGACAATATTATGCTGAATACCAAAACCACGGCCGTAGAAGCCAAAGATGATGGTATTTATGTGACGTTCGAAGGTGCTAAAGCGCCCGCAGAACCTCAGCGATATGATCTGGTGCTGGTTGCCGCTGGTCGTGCGCCAAATGGTAAATTGATTGGTGCAGAAAATGCTGGCGTGGCAGTCACTGATCGTGGCTTTATCAATGTTGATAAACAAATGCGCACCAATGTACCGCACATTTATGCTATTGGTGATATTGTTGGTCAACCGATGCTGGCTCATAAAGCTGTGCACGAAGCCCATGTTGCCGCTGAAAACTGTGCCGGACATCAAGCCCATTTCGATGCGCGTGTTATTCCAGGTGTCGCGTACACCAATCCGGAAGTAGCTTGGGTTGGCGTGACTGAAGAACAGGCCAAAAAAGACGGTATTAAGATTACTAAATCAGTGTTCCCATGGGCAGCCTCCGGTCGTGCAGTGGCCAATGGCTGTAGTGAAGGATCAACTAAATTGATTTTTGATGCTGATTCTGGTCTGATCATCGGTGGTGCCATCGTTGGTCCAAGTGCAGGTGATATGATTGGTGAGATCTGTCTGGCTATTGAAATGGGTTGTGATGCCGTTGATATCGGAAGCACCATCCATCCTCATCCAACACTTGGTGAAACCATTGGTATGGCTGCTGAAGTAGCTACCGGTACCTGCACCGACCTTCCTCCGCAACGAAAAAAATAAGTTGAGAGGGTAAGATCAAAGCTGTCTGAATTTTGTTCAGACAGCTTTTTTTTTATCTGAAGATGATTTAAACCGCAATTTAAAATTTCGATGAGCAGAATTTGATTGTTTATCAGGATATTAGAACAGCTAGTCACAATGTAAAAAGGTTTCTCATGAAGAATTATTCAGCTATGATCTACTAACGGGTACAAAGTTGGGATATTATTCCAGCAGTTTATTAATCATTCTGAATATACATTGGCATGAATTTGAATACTAAAAAGTCTTCCAGTATCACTCCTTGGATTGTTGGGGGGCTGGTGCTGATCTTGACCATCTGTTTATTTATTGGTCTTAAATCAATTTTGATGCCTTTTGCTGCTGCAGGGGTATTGGCCTATATTCTCAATCCAATTGTAGAAAAACTCACAAAACACAAAATTCCTCGAACAACCGCTGCTATGCTGGTGATGTTACTAGGTTTGAGTGTCATCATTATTTTATTATTGATCGTTATCCCGATGTTAATCAATTTAGTTGACAGCATTTATGAAAAGCTGCCAGACGTGATTAACTGGATACATCTGAAATTACTACCGTGGCTAAATCAAACTTTTCATATCAATATCCGCTGGGACGCTGATTATATGATGCGTATGGTGACCCAATGGATTAAATCTGAAGATGTGAATATCAAGGATGCCGCTTCAAAAGTCTTACCCGTGGTGTGGCAACAGGGTAGTGGATTTGTTGAATGGGTGACCAACTTAATGCTGTTCCCGTTTTTATTGTATTACTTTCTGCTTGACTGGAGTCGCTGGACAGTGGGTATTTCAGACATGATTCCACGTCGAATTTTGCCTACCTACCAACGGATCATGACAAATATGGATACCATATTGGGTGCCTTTTTGCGTGGTGAATTATTGGTGATGATCATCATGGGTTTAGTCTATGGGATTGGTCTGGCATTAGTGGGACTGCAATCCGGTTTTGCTATTGGGATGATCGCCGGTTTGTTGGTGTTTATACCTTATCTGGGTGCCTTTACCGGTCTGCTATTGGCAACCTTAGCTGCTCTGTTGCAATTTCATGGCTGGACGGGCTTGTTTATGGTCTGGGGTGTATTTGCCATTGGACAGTTTTTAGAAAGTTTTTTTGTTACCCCCAAGATTGTAGGCGATCGCATAGGGTTATCTCCATTCTGGGTCATTTTTTCGTTGATGGCATTCGGACAATTGCTCGGATTTGTGGGTATGTTACTGGCTTTGCCTTTGGCTGCTATCTGTTTGGTACTGGTCAGAGAAGGTACACAGGCGTATAAAAATAGTCATTATTATCGTCAGCAACCTGACAATGCCATTATAAGAAATGAAGAGCAGGATAATACTGCCTAAGTAAATAAACCTAAAAAGAGCGTTGAAACACGCTGTTGATTTAAAGCACCTGACCTAGTTTAGGTGCTTTGCTTTTGTTAGTTGGTATCATGGGTTGCAATAAATTGGATATTCGTTTGAGATAAAAATGTGCATGAATAACATGCTTTTGATGAGATTCAATTTGCTAACAAACGTAGATATAATGTAATCAATTCAGCTGCAAATTTACTTTATTCAATCTGTATGTCATGATTTATTTCTGGCAATGAAACTTCTTTGTAATGCTAATGAATCAAAAAACAACATTAGTACTTGCATTTATATTGTGAAGTATTTAAAATTCTGCGTTTCATGATTTGTATTTGTATATTAGGAGACATTGATGGCCAATAGTGCACAATCTCGTAAACGTGCCCGTCAGGCATTGAAACAACGTGCCCATAATGCCAGCTTACGTACCGCTTTTCGTACTGCGGTAAAAAAAGTATTAAAAGCTGTTGAAGCAGGCGATAAAGCTGCTGCACAAGCTACTTTTGTTGAAAGCGTAAAAGTAATTGATCGTATCGCCGATAAGGGTGTATTTCATAAAAATAAGGCAGCTCGTCATAAAAGCCGTTTATCTGCCAAAATTAAAGCAATGGCTGTATAATACTTATTTTTTCGCAATGAGAGAATTCTCGTGATTGCTACCATTACAAGGCTGTTTCCGTTGTGGGCAGCCTTATGTTCTATTTTCGCTTACTATAATCCCGATTTTTTTGTTCCACTGCAGAAATATATTTCGCAGTTACTCATGCTGATCATGTTATCCATGGGTATGACGCTTAAAATAGAGGATTTCACCCGTATCTTCAAACGGCCTTTACCCATCGCAGCTGGTATTTTTCTGCATTACCTGATTATGCCTTTGGCCGCCTGGGTGATTGCAAAAATGTTAAATATGCCTGCTGATTTGCAGGTGGGAATGGTGCTTGTTGGCTGTGTTGCCAGTGGTACGGCATCTAATGTAATGGTTTTTTTATCGAAGGGTGATGTTGCGTTATCGGTGACGATCAGCGCATTATCTACCGTTGTGGGTGTGTTTGCAACGCCGTTATTAGCTCGGTTATATATTGCTGCCACCATTGATGTTCCGGTTGCGCATATGCTAAAAGAAATCATTATGATTGTTGCGCTGCCAGTGGCATTGGGTTTGACCATCAATTATTTCATTCCTAAACAAGTTAAAAAAGTTGTACCGCTGCTACCCTTATTTACCACGTGTATTATTGTGATTGTGATCGCAACGGTTGTATCGTTGAGCAGCAATAAAATTACGGCCAATACCTTAATAGTTATTGTGGGCGTTATACTGCATAATGCTGTAGGATTGTTAGGTGGATACTGGGGTGGCCGTCTGTGTGGATTCGATAAATCCATCTGCCGAACGTTGGCTTTGGAAGTGGGGATGCAGAATTCTGGACTGGCTTCCATTTTGGGCGCGAAATTCTTTACACCACTAGCCACTTTACCCGGTGCGATATTCTCGTTATGGCATAATATCTCTGGTTCCTTTCTTGCCAGTTATTGGTCAGGTAAACCGACAGGTACTGCCAACGATCATATTAAAAAAGAAGATGTTAGTTTGCATTAAATGTCTAACCAGATAGATAGAAAGCTCAGAGTAGAAATCTGAGCTTTTTTGTTTCCCTAGAGGAACTTTAGAGTGAAAAAAATCATCACATTGATATCATTAATGATATTCAGTAGTTTTAGTTATGCGCAGCGACCTTGCAGCATTAAATCATCTGTAGAAAATAAACAATTTAGTATTGATTCAAAAGTATATAAATTCACCTCTTATTTTTGTGAAGATGAAAATGATGAGGAAGAGGTTTTTGCCAAAAAAGCCATATTAGAAGTACAGGGAGAAAATACCAATAAATTATATAAAAATGTTATTGGAATACGCGGAATGCTGAATATTGCATTCGAAGCATGGAATAATCAGCCTGCATTATATTACTTTATGCCAGCGGCTGAATCTATTGAAGCATATATACCTATTATGGTTAAAAATCATGATTTATTGGTTCAATGTATATATATAAGCCAACAATTAAAAAATTTTATGGTAGCCAATTATTCGTATTGTGGCGATAAACAAATCATCCACGATGGATTTGGTGAAGATGCCATTTTAAATCTATTTCCACAGTTTGATTTATACAGTATATACAATGATATATACTATCCAGAAACTCATGCATCTTTATCTAATCAAGAATTCGATGCATTTATTGGTAAAATAGAGAATATCAAGTTTTATCGACGATATTCCTCACTTGATGATTATTATTCGAATAAATTTAAAGTAATCATGGTAAATAAGGCAAAAGAATACCGTTTTAAAGAATCACAAATTTACCAACGCATAGAAGGCGGAACAAAAACTGCTAGGATTATTGGATTAGATATTCTGGATGCAGAAGGAAATATTACTTTTTATGATAAAAAGGCATTATTAGCTTTATTGAATAAATCGACCATAAAACCCAATATCAAGGCGTATATTCAATCAAATAAATAAATTTTAGCATCAAGCCAATGATGACGATTCAACAGGTCTTGATGGCAAAAAACGATTTGGGCAAATTTGGATGTAATTTGGGAGCATGATCAGCATTTCAGCGTCTGGTTTAAGGAAAGCGCTAATAGTAAAAGAATGGTGAAATAATTGAATGAATTAAAGCAATTCATTCACTATTTGGTAATGAATTTATTGATAAACTACCGTATTAACACGAAAATGTTTTCAAGGTTATAGTTCATAAGAAACCTTAACAACGGCCCTAGGATACCTGTGAGTTTATGCCAAAAGTGATTGGTCTGATGCGCCAGAGGCTGAAGGTTATCGGCTGGAATGGGGTGCGATCAAAGTACAATGCGGGAAGATGCCGAAAGCTAGTTAGGTCTTTAATAGAAGGTGACGAATAGAAAGGTGATGCTCTTCTTAGTCAATGTAGCGGTTGGTGAACTAAGGTCATCAAACAAGCATTAGAGCAGGAAAAAACAAAGGCTATGAATAATCATCTTCTTGCGGTAAGGAAAAATCCGCCCAAGCCTGTTGTAAAGCTGTGCGGATTATCTCGCCATTAAAGCCACGATAAGCGAGAAATTGCATTTGTTTATGCTTTTCTTTTAAGTCAGCCGGTGGCGTCCGATACTTTTTACGAAGTATGGTTACGGCATTATTGATTTGTTCATTTTTATCCGGCAAAAACTCAGTGATCAATGCCGGATCAATACCTTTCTGCAGCAAATTTTGTTGCAAGCGTAGGTTGCCGTGCAGCCGTCTTTTAGTATTGACATACATTTCTGCATAGCGCTCATCAGATTGCCAATGGCGCTCGGCTAACTCATCCAGTAGCGCGTCTAAATCATCATTTTCACCCACATAGGGGCGTAATTTGCGAGCAAGATCGCTACGACTCAGCTCCTGTCGCGCAAGCATGTTAAGTGCTCGCCCTCGGAGGCTTAGTTTACTTTTCATGCCTGAATTTCTTGCTCACCATGCAGACGGATGCCATCGTCAATTTGTGGCAGATGGTCGATGATAATATCTGGTTTTGTTGCTGAATGTTGAGCTAATTGTCCCATATCTGCATATCCCCATGTAACGCCACAGCTTAATGCTCCTGCAGCTTTGGCAGCGAGAATATCATTAGCTGAATCGCCAACCATTAGGAAATTTTTGATGGGTACACCCAGTACTTCAGCAGAGTGTAGGATGGGCATAGGTGAAGGTTTTTTTTCACTTAAAGTATCACCGCCTACAATCAAGCTAAAATAATCAGCTAAGCCAAGCTGACACAATAATTCAGTCGCCAGAATCTCATTTTTATTGGTGATCACCGCCATCGGTAAATGGCGCGATTTAAATAATTTCAATGCAGTTTCTACCTGCGGATAAGGACGCGTATAAACACTGAGATGATCACGGTAGTAGCTCATAAATAGGGTGAAGCCCCGTGTCCACATTGCTTCGTCAACTTTTCCATTTTTGTCGCCACTCAGCGCACGATGCACCAGGCTACCTAATCCATCGCCAACATAGGTTGTCAGTTCATCATGAGGAAGGGGAGACAGTTCAAACTGTGCACGCATATGATTGGCTGCAGCACATAAATCTGCAATTGAATCAACCAGTGTTCCATCAAGATCAAAAGCTATGGCGTGTATATCGTTCCATTTCATGATAAACCATCTTTATTTTCGGTGTCAGAGGCACCTATTTTATCATGCTTAATTTGTCGATATAGGGTTTATTTGTCGTTTTACCAATCCATCAAACAAGTGGTCATTTGGCCCAACGATACGAGATAACTTTATCAAGTGGCGTCAGGAAAGGCAAAAATATAATTGATATTTCGTTCGAAGTTATCGCCTTTTTTTAAGATATTGTTTGGAAAAGCTGAATGATTAGGCGCATCTGTATACCCTTGCGGTTCGAAACAGATGGCCGCAAAAGGCTGAAGTGATTTACGCTGATTGACGCGCTGATAAGGTAGATGTTCTGCATTGTAAACAACCATGACGGGCAAATCAGTACTGACGGCTAAAGAAAATCCGGTATCGGGAGCCGTCAATCGTGCAACTATTGCTTCGTCAGCTCGCTTTTCCGGAAGAATATAGGCTGTATCAATGATGTTGTTGCCAATTGGACGTTCATGATTAAAGTCTAAGTTAAATGGTATTTGCCTTAATTCGCCAGTTGGCATCATTTGATGGTCGGTGACGATCATTTTTTGCGCATCCAGCCACAATTGCTGCTTACTAACATGATCATCTGAGGCAGAAAGGTTAAAATAACTGTGCTGTGTTAGGTTTAGCAAGGTATTCTGATCACAATGGGCGCGCAGGTTTACTTTTAATTCATTCTGATTGGTTAAGGTATATTTCACCCAAACATGGAGATTACCCGGATACCCTTCGTCACCATCAGGACTGAAGAGATGTAGTGTCAGGGCAGCTGATTGCTCAGTCACCTCTATATTTTCTGGTTGCCACCAATGTTGATCAAAGCCGCTATGTCCACCATGCAAATGATGCTCTTGTATATTAGCCGACAAGTGCAGCATTTGTTGTTGTAAGGGTGCTTTAGCATAACTGATCCTTCCGGCGTGGCGCCCGATGATTGCGCCCAGATGCGGATTATTTCGACGATATTCAGCACTGGCGTAATCTTCTGCTCGATTGAACCCCAAAACGCATTCAATGGGTTGTTGCTGTTGATTGGGCAGACATAATGAAGTGATGGTGGCACCAAAATCCATGATTGAGACTTGCATGCCGGCTTGATTCGTCAATGTCCATAATGTGGCTTGCCGACCATCTATTGTGCCAAAGGGTTGGCTGTTTATCGTGCAAGTAGATGAGTTATTTTGTGCCATCATGATTTGCCTCTTCATCCAATGACTGTAGGAAGGCTAGTTTTTCCGCAATTTTGACTTCTAGTCCGCGGTTAACGGGTTGGTAAAATTCTGGCTCTGCCATTCCTTCGGGCATATAAGTTTCGCCGGCTGCATATGCATGAGGCTCGTCATGAGCATAACGATAATGCCGACCATAACCCAATTCTTTCATCAATTTGGTTGGAGCGTTACGTAGATGAATAGGAACCTCATTTGAAGGATGACTTTGTACAAACGCTCGAGCTTCATTGTAAGCTTGATAACCGGCATTGCTTTTGGCTGCACAGGCAAGATACAACACGGCCTGTGCCAAGGCCAATTCACCTTCTGGACTGCCCAG
This sequence comes from uncultured Neisseriaceae bacterium, assembly GCA_945267035.1. Lineage (GTDB taxonomy): Bacteria > Pseudomonadota > Gammaproteobacteria > Burkholderiales > Neisseriaceae > Snodgrassella. The sequence goes on from CALYOS010000035.1 coordinate 17,394, forward strand.
ACGTTCATAAGTCACCGCTGCTTCATTGGCAATTTGCACCGCGCGCGGATCAGCCAAACCGATATCTTCCCAAGCCATACGAATGATTCTTCTGGACAAATAGCGTGGATCGGCTCCGCCATCCAACATGCGGGAAAACCAATATAATGCGGCATTAGGATGCGATCCGCGTACAGATTTATGTAAGGCCGAAATCTGATCATAAAAGCTGTCACCCCCTTTATCAAAGCGGCGCAACTGTGTCCCAAGACTATTGGCAGTCAGTTCAGCAGTAATGATGGTCTGTTGTTGCGATTGGGCCGCCCGGAGCAATTGTTCCATCAAATTCAGATAACGGCGCGCATCGCCATCAGCGCTATTGATGATCATGGTCTGGGCGTCGTTGTCCAGACTAAATTGCTTAAACTCGGGCAAGCTCAACACTTTGTGCTGTAGCTTCTGTAATTCTTCCGCTTTAAGAGAATGCAGGGTGTAGACCTGTGCTCGACTCAATAACGCTGGATTGACCTCAAAAGAAGGGTTTTCAGTGGTTGCGCCAATAAAGGTCAACAAACCGCTTTCGACATGCGGTAAAAAAGCATCTTGTTGAGATTTATTGAATCGATGCACCTCATCCACGAACAAAATCGTACTTTGACCGTTTTGTAGAGCCAATTCAGCTTTCTCAATGGCTTCACGAATATCTTTTACCCCTGAGAATACTGCTGAGATTGGTAAAAAATGGGCATTAAAACTTTGTGCAAGGATACGTGCCAGAGTGGTTTTGCCTACACCCGGTGGTCCCCAGAGCAACATTGAATGTAGTCGACCACTTTCAATGGCCACGCGCAATGGTTTGCCAGCGCCAATTAAATGTTGTTGACCAATAACATCATCTAATGACTGTGGGCGTAACTGCTCAGCCAAGGGGGAGAGCGGTTTTTGACTAAATAAATCCATAATCTGCTATTCTGTCAGCCTTAATTCTGTATGGTGTTATTGTACCTGAAAGCACTATCTTGTCAGTGCTGTAGTTGTGTAGTTAGTTAAAATCAAGGCGAAGTGCAATCAGAAGATGTAAAGATTTGGTTATCACTTGGGTGAGCTTGATGAGCTAGCCATATTGACGTTGCAAGTGGTTGATAATGAATAAAGCTTAGTGTAGCTGATGTTGTGTAATATGCTTTGGCTTTATTTAATGGCTTGAGATGTAATTTAATGATTAAATTCAATTATATACAGGCTAAATGTGATTTGAAAATTCTGAGAATATGTATTAACTATCTATTCAGTAGGATGTCGAGTTTAAATTTGATTAATCTAAGCTGTTAATTTTCACTCGGCATTATTTGCGGATTGCGATACTATGTGTCAAATTCTTTATTTTAATTTGCTTAAAATCATGTGGGAGAAGTGATGAAATACATTAGCACCCGAGGACAGTCAGCACCAAAAAGTTTTAGTCAGGCGTTGATGGCAGGGTTGGCTGAAGATGGTGGTCTACTATTACCTGAATCTTATCCGCATATCGATGCGCATACGTTACATGACTGGCGCTCGTTAAGTTATCCCGAACTGGCTTTGCAAATTATCAGTTTGTTTGCTACTGATATTCCTAAAACTGACCTAAAAGCCATTATTGATAAAACTTATACTAAAGAGATATTTGGTACCGAAGAAATTACGCCGGTTCGAACTTTAAAAGATGGCATCAAAATAGAAGCCTTGTCTAATGGTCCAACTTTGGCCTTTAAAGATATGGCGATGCAGTTACTGGGTAATTTGTTCGAATATGTATTAGCTCGTGAAAACCGCATGCTCAATATTATTGGCGCAACCAGTGGTGATACCGGTTCGGCGGCGGAATATGCATTGCGTGGAAAAGAACGCGTCAATGTTTTTATGCTCTCTCCGTATGGCAAAATGAGTGAGTTTCAGCGGGCACAAATGTATAGTCTGCATGAGCCAAATATATTCAATATTGCTGTGCGTGGCATGTTTGATGATTGTCAGGATATTGTTAAAGCACTGCAAAATGATCATGCTTTCAAGCAGCACTATCATCTGAGCACAGTAAACTCCATTAATTGGGGGCGTATCATGGCGCAAATAGTTTACTATTTCAAAGGCTATTTTGCCGCCACCAACTCAAATGAGCAAAAGGTTTCTTTTTGCGTGCCAAGCGGAAATTTTGGTAATGTGCTGGCAGGGCATATCGCTCGTAATATGGGGCTGCCTATTCATCGTTTAATTGTCGCAACGAATGAAAATGATGTATTAAACGAATTTTTCACTTCAGGGCATTATCGTCCTCGCGATGCGGCGCATACTTTCGTTACATCCAGTCCATCAATGGATATTTCTAAAGCTTCGAATTTTGAGCGTTTTATCTATGATGTACTTGATCATCAGCCTGAAGAAGTTCGTCATTTATGGCAACAAGTGAGTGAGGGCAAAGGGTTTGATCTGAGCCAGCTTATGCATAAAATTCAGTACCAATTTGGCTTTGCGGCGGGCAAAAGTGTTCATGCCGATCGGGTGCAAACGATAGCTCAAGTGTATGCTGAAGATGGCGAAATTATCGACCCGCATACAGCGGACGGAGTCAAAGTTGCGCGCGAACTGCGTGATATCGGTGAAGTAATAGTTTGTCTGGAAACGGCCAAAGCTGCAAAATTTGCAGAAACGATACGAGAGGCTATAGGGGATGACATATCCATACCTCGCCCGGAAAAATTAAGTCATTTAGAAAATTTGCCACAAAAAGTGACCGTTCTGGAAAATGATGCTCAGGCTGTAAAACAGTTTGTGCAAGCGCAATTAGATCATTAGTTGTTATTCGACTTTTAATTTTGTTACTGTAACAAGCAGTCACAACAGCAAAAGCAATAAAACTTGATTTGAGTAATCACACCATGATGTTTTTGGCACGAAAAATGGCCAAGGGTTCTTCAAGTAGTGGGTAGCATGCCGAATTTTATGCTTGAGTAATTAAACGGTTTGACCCTATCACTTGGTGATTTGGCGGCAAAAGCCCTATGTGACTAAATTTTCTTGGAAATTGTTAGCGGTTTGATATAACTCTATATATTCAGCAAATAAAAAAGCCAGCAGATAAAACATGCTGGCTTTTATTATAGTTAGAAATTATCTGGATTTTCCAGTTTATCTACCTTTTGTTTCAGCTCTTCAGGTGTTAGCGTAATTTCTTCACTGGGATCAGAAGATGATTTTGCTACCGCTACAGGATTATAAACAGAAATATATTCTGTCCCATCTGCCCGATCTTCAATGGTATACATGACACCACTGCGGTTAAAACGATGGCATTGGCGTTGATACCAGCCTCTAAAGCCTTTTTTAGGTTCATTCGGATTGTAATAAAACGCATTCAGCACTTCAGGCAATCCAAGACCACAGACTACACCAGACAACAATACACAAATAAATGTGTAGCCAATCAGGATATCGCTATATTTGGCTAAAGCCGGCATATTGGCCACCGCCAGAATCAAAGCTAGTGAGATACCACCGCGAACTCCGCCCCATGACAAAATAACCAGACTGCCGTGATAACTTTTTTTATACACTTTCGGAAAGAGAATGAATGCCAAAATATTGCCAAGAAAGCGACTGATATGAAGCAGAATAAAGGCGACAACACCACCGATAACAATCGTTTTGTTGATATCAACAATAAATAATTCCAGACCGATTAATGTAAACAAAAATGAGTTAATGATTCCCTCAACGGCATGCCAGAAATTATTCACGTCGTCGATTTCTTTTTTCTGTAACACTTCCTGCCATTTATTACCTACGATTAATCCGGCAACGACACAAGCGATAGGACCGGAAGCATGGGCAAAATAAGCAACCAAATATGAGCCCGATGCCAGTAAGGCTGTAGTCAAAATCAACGATTCATTTTCATGTTTTCCATGCAGTAATCGCAGGGCGCCACTACCGAACACATAGCCAATGATCACGGCGACAATAATTTCATAAAAGAAATTTTCCACCACACTGATGGGAGATACATGTTGACCACTGATCAAGGTCAATATGGTCATAAACACCACGATACACATCGCGTCATTAAATAAGGACTCGCCCTCAAGTTTAACCATTAAATGCCGTGGCGTTCTGATGGAGCTTAATACCCCTTTGATGCCAATTGGGTCGGTGGCACCCAAAGCAGAGCCCAACAACAATAAAACCATAATAGGGACATAATCACCCACCAGAAATTGGAAAGCATAAATCATGCCACCAAACAGCAGGGAGCAGAGTAGTAGGCCTAATGTCGCTAAAATAAGAATTTGGCGCCAATATCGTTTAAGATCTGATATTTTGAATTTCAATGCAGAAGAAGTCAGAATAAAGCAGATTACCCCATTAAGCAGGAAATCATAAAAATTGATATGTCCAACCGCCGCTTTCAAAGCCATAATATCTACATGGATAAAATGGTTGCGTCCAAATTGATTCATGCACCATTGGAGTGAAAAGACCAAAATAGCTGAAACAATAGGCACCCCGATCGCTTGAGGCATATCAAACAGGCGCTTATTCAATAACGTTGTCACAATCGACAGCGAAAAAATAACTGTTACTGCTTGAAGAAAAAGTACACTGCCCATGCAAATATTTTCCTGTTTAAATTATGGTGAGCTAAAAATTTAAATATTGATACTTAAAGACTACAATAATAAAACTGTTTGACTCAATTGGCTATTAAGCACATATTGAGCATATATCTTTCTGTTCGAAATTTTAAATAGATTTCGAACGCAGTTTAATTTGAAATGGTTAAAATCACATTTCTGTGACCAAATAGTTAATTACCAAACCGGGTAGAAAAATGACGCCGGATAAAGCCACATAAAGAACAATATCAATTATTCAATCAGAAAAATTCTGAGTAATAAAGCTAGAATCGATACTTTGAATAGGCATAAAACCAATACATCAACCATCTTGGAAGTTCAGCACCAACAGTTATTCCTTTATCGACTTAGCAAAGAATCTGTGGTCTAACAAGTTTGACTGATATCCAAGATGATTATTTTACCAAATTTTATGACAGAGATAAAAACTGGACTTTAAGCGTCAAATTCATCCAGAAAATCAGGCGAAGGAATGAAAAACAACGTGCCTGTTACCGGCGTGCTGAAGTCCAAAAGTCGATCTGTGTGTCCTTCAGCATTTCCACTAAACATTTGCTTTAGCATTTGATGGGTCACGGCAAAAGAACGCGAATAACCAATGAAAAAAGTACCGTATTCATTTTTAGATGCCTGAGAGAAGGCAACATTGGCACGGATAATTTTCATTTCATTGCCATCTTGATCATAAACCTTGCTAACATTGTTATGCGCTGTAGCCGGTTTTTCTTCATCGGATAACTCAATATCATTAAAGCGACGCCGCCCAATAACTTTTTCCTGTTCTTCTAAAGGTAGCTGGCGCCAAGCCTGCATATTATGCAAATATTTTTGCGTAAATGCATAGCTACCATATCGAAATTCAGGATCTTCATCACCGATTAATGCAAACTTAGTTTTGTCACACTCATCTGGATTTTCTGTACCGTCGACAAAGCCGATAATGGCGCGTCCGTCCAAATAGCGAAAACCGCTGACTTCATCAATATAATAAGTGGCATCGCCTAAAAGCTCGTTGATCATCGCCGCCATTTCAAAACAAATGTCCTGACGATCAGCGCGTATGTGGAAAAATAAATCACCAGAGGTGGCTACGGCAGTATGCTTCGGTCCTTGTATCGGAGTAAACGGAACCAACTCTTTAGGTTTGGGTTTACCCGGTCTTAACTTATCCCAAGCATCAGAGCCAATACCCATTAAAGCATTAAAATTCTCACCATAAAAACGGTTTTGCATACTGCGTAGCAGCGCAGAAAAACCAGTGGCAAATTCAATTACTTTGGCATAGGATTCTGGATTATCCGTGATGCCTAATGTGATAAACAAAACACTTTTACCCGGAGAGGCTATGACCGGAGAAGTTCTTACTACTGTCATTATTTGTTTCCTTAAACCATTTAATACTGATACTGCTATAGATGATTGGTTTTTGAGACCAAAGCTGACTGGCAAAACTGATGTCAATCAATGACTAAATTTTCATTTTTTGCGAAGAAAAACCAAAAGGGGAAGAAAATGTCATTCATCTCAAAAATCAAACTTGAACTGAATATGGGGATAATTGGTTTTCTATTAAGCATAAATTAATTAAATTATTCTAATTTTACCGCAAAATTGAACAAAAGCTCTCTGTAAAACTCATTTTTATTTTAAAATAGAATGATTACTCATAATTATTATCACGGTAGAGGATAATGCATCACTCTTTTCCATTAGTTGAAACCATAGTCGGCGGTTTATTTTTCGCTTTCATCCTTGGCTTTGCTGCTCAAAAGCTGCGTATGCCACCGTTAGTAGGATATTTATTTGCGGGTATCATCGTTGGGCCTTACACCCATGGCTTTACCGCAGATATGCATCTTTCTCAGCAATTGGCTGAGTTAGGTGTGATTTTACTGATGTTTGGAGTGGGATTGCATTTCTCTTTTCGTGATTTATGGACGGTGAAAAAGGTTGCCATACCCGGAGCATTAATACAGATCATCATGGCTACCTTGCTCGGATGGGGTTTGGCCTGGCTTGCCGGTTGGGGGACAGGAGCCGGTATTGTTTTTGGGCTGGCTTTATCTTGCGCTTCTACCGTTGTATTGATTGCTGCTTTACAGCGTTGGAATTTGGGCGATTCAACCCAAGGCAGAATTTCAACCGGCTGGTTGATTGTTGAAGATATTGCCATGGTATTTGTTTTGGTTATGATTCCAGCATTGGCTCCTATTCTATCCGGTCAAGGAGATGTCTCTTCTGCAGAAGTCATGTATTTGTTGGGTAAAACCAGCATTCAGATCATCGCTTTTGTCGTGATTATGCTGTTATTAGGTCGAAAGATAATCCCCTGGTCTTTACACATTGTGGTAGGTACCGGAAATCCTGAATTGTTTCGTCTGGCGGTTATAGCAATTGCATTGGGATGCGCCATTTTAGCCAATTACCTGTTTGGGGTTTCTTTTGCCTTAGGGGCATTTTTTGCCGGCACCATCATCAGCGAAACCAGCATGAACCATACGGCTGAAGATGCGTCCAGCGGTTTGCGCGAGTTCTTTACCGTATTGTTTTTTGTTTCCGTAGGTATGCTGTTTGATCCCAGTATCATTATTCGTGAACCATTATTGTTACTGGCTACGTTGCTGGTTGTGATTATTGGTAAAGGGGTAGGCGCGTTTATGATTGTCAGGTTATTGCGCTATCCTGTTCAGACAGCATTGACTATTGCCATTGCTTTAGCCCAAATTGGTGAATTCTCGTTCATGATCGCCAGTCTTGGTTCTGTTTATAAAATCATACCGCAACTAGCCAGCGATCTGATCTTGGGTAGTGCATTAATCTCAATAATATGTAACCCTTTCTTATTTGTTTGGCTCAACCGTTATCTGCATAAACAATCATCTTCTGAAATGGGCACATCATCAGTGCAACATGAAGTTGATTTATTATCAGCCAAGCCGCATGCCAAATTAGCCTCTCCAATCAAACCTATATCCATCTATTTTGCGGATGAAAATATGGTTATTGCCCCAGAAGTGAGTGAGCATACCGTGATGGTTGGTGCAGGATCAATCGGGCAGGAAGTGTTAAAACGGCTACAACTGCAAAATGAAACGGTGTATGTACAAGAGAATCGGCTAGATATCGTGGCTCAGTTACGAGCGCAACAAATTCCAGTGGCGTATGGTCATGCTTTATCAGAGGGTATGCTTGATGCGGTGTTTGTAGCTACGGCAAAAAATTTAATTATTACCATTCAAAATAAAACTGAAACCATAGCGATTATTGAAGCTGCCAAAGCGCAAAATCCACATCTGCAAATTATTGTTTTTAGCCATAATGAAGATGACAAACAGCTTTATTTACAAGCTGGAGCAACAAATGTGGTGGATAATCAAATAGTC
>CALYOS010000036.1 GCA_945267035.1 uncultured Neisseriaceae bacterium
GAAAGACTTTTTGGCGATACAGCTAAAGCGCTGGCAATCCTCCATCAGCTACATACTGAATTTCCTAAAGAAAAAAAGTATATAGGCTTATTGGCGAGTACTTATTACGGTAAGGGGGAAAAAGAGATGGCTCTGGAATACTGCGAAAAAGCATTAGCATTAGACCCCAATTACAAAGAGATTTATGAACTAAAAGGAATGATTGCTTATTTAATGGGAGATATAGTCCGGGCAGAACAGTTTTATAAGAAGGCATTAGAGATAGACCCGCTATTCGCAGGAGACAGAATACGTTTAGCACAGTTGTATTTTGAACAAAAACAGTATGAACAAGTAATAGAAGAATGTAGTTTCATCCTTAAGAATAATGATATAGAGAGATGGAGTTATACAATTGAACAAAAAGATATTTTATTAATTAATTGGTTGCTTTCCACGTATTCTTTACTATGGCAAGCTTTTATAGAGTTAAAAGAATATAAAAAAGCAATAGAAACTATAACCGAGTATTTAAAGTTTGCTTCTTGTACTGTGAAAGACCCTTATTATTTTCATCAAGAAGATGAATTATTATTTAAGCTTTATTATTTAATAGGAGATCAAAAGAAATTTGAAGAATATAAAGACCGATGGTTACATTTTTATAAGGTAGTCCAGGGAAGAGTTTTAGGAATGCAAAAAGATGCAGATCAGGGTTATATAATTACAACTAATTTTGATAATTATAATATTGACGAAAACGGTGTTGTACATCAAATAAATAGTATTTGATAGAACATAAATAAAGCAAGTCATGGGGGGGAAATATCCACTAGGAAATACATTTAGAGGATAAAATTAAAATTATGACAGAAAAAGAAATAGAGAAATTATTAGAGTAAAAATAGATTATAACTTTATAAACAATTAGAAAAGATTAAATCTAAAGGTTTTGATATTTTTCAATTAGAATAAAATAAATTCATTAACGTTATTTCATCAATAGAATTTCAGTATTTTACCGATCAGAAGCCATCTAAATACCAATTTGCTTTTCATAAAAAGAGTACCTACAAGAACAAAACATTACTTAATGTTGATTCTCATGGCTCTATTAGTTTTCTTCGCCAGGAAGAAAAAGAACAAAAAGAAACCCTACAATATATTTTTCGTATTCTAAAATATACCCAGAAAAATGTTCAATCTCCCCCTACTATTTACTCCTGTAAAATGGGCTTATAATACGAAATTGAATATAACCGGAATAAAAAATAAAGAGCATCTACTTATGAAAACCAACATCTAAGAGAAGTTTCCTTTACCCTTAACGGTACGGCACTCCATATGTATTTCTATTCATATCTATATGATCATTTTCAGCGGTTAAAAGAATTAAAAATCTTTAGAACAGCAGATGAAAATGCGATGGAAGGCGAAGCCTATTCTAGGATAACTACTTTTTCAGGGTTTAATGATAAAAATGATTGGCTCAACGCAACGGAAGAGGAAGGTTTTAAAAATGTTGTAACCCGACTAGCGACTGAAAGAACAATTACTTATTATTAATCATGTTTTAAAACAAGCGTTAACATATAGATTCAAGTACAGCAAACAAATTTAGTCATGTTCTTAAATCTTATTGGTACATCTGCATCACTCAACATTCATTGATTATTCCAAGCGGTTTCTAAACCCGATTAATGATCTAAGCTGGTGATTCTAAGTTGGTAAAACTTAGGGCAAAGTTGTTTATACAATAATGATGGTTAGGATTTAACCAGCATTTCTTGAAAATATACATGAATAATTTAGTACGAAAAATCAATCTTTCAATCATCCATTGCCGATAATAAATGCCTATTTTAGCGATTAAATACCCGAATAACCGGCGACAATAACTAAAAAAGCCTCTCAATGAAGATCTGAGCGTCTGGATTATTTAAAGCCATAAGAAACGATAATGCTTAAACCATCGATTAAATAAAGTAAAGACAGAATCCTGTTCTATTTTGTATCGATATCCAAAACTTGATATCCATGTTGATATTATTGAAATAATCAAAAAAATTTTCAACATACTTTCTGATTGATTGCAGGTGTTAGACAGTGCTACTGATATCTATACAGGTAAAAAAACAATAATTATTTTAGAAGGATCATGCCTTAAGCATGCTGTAGACCCACCAGTGAATTTTAGGACAAAACTGGTCTGGATAAGTGTTGTCCATTAGCCGGAGAAAAAAGGATTTATTAGCAAGACGAAATGATTAATAAAATAGTATTTGAACAAATGAAATTAACTGCCTCATTTTTTTATGCATAAAATATTGCGCAGCATAACAATATGAGAAATCCAACTGCAGACAAATGCATATTGGCTGTTGCAGCGATTTGAGCTTCTTTTCTGATTTATTTAATATATCGATTAAAGATTGTGCTTAATTACAATATCATTAAAATAATGTGGAATAATTTGAACTTTGCCTGATCTAAACCCTTAACTTGAATTACAGTGGCTATTGACACTCATTAGGTGATCTTTTTAGTTTGACAATCAAATTATCCCATTAATCAGTCATTTATATGTATATCATCAGCTGATCACCCAATCGGTTTCGAAATTGCTGAAGATAGACAAGTTGAATTTCATAAATTTAAATGCCACTTCATCACAAGTTGCGTCTAGTCATTTTCATTATCAACAGCAACAGCATGCAAGTGTGTCTGTCAGGATCAGTCTGAAAGAAGAGTTAACTTAGAATATGCCAAACCATATTCAGTAACGCTAGACTATTGTTATGAAGGATGAATGTTCGTATTTCATTTGTCGCATGCGGCAACCTAAGTCAATCTAAACTTAATATATACAAATCGTTATGAAGGACAATTCATTAATGCTATCAGTTTTAATGTTGCAAATTTCAACTAATATCATCTATGTTATGGTTAAAAATGGTTTGAGCGCTTAGATTTAAGCTTTGTACTAATATTAAATGATCATAGATTGATGGGTAGATCTCTGGTAATGAGCAAGATTAACCATCTCGTCATTTGCAGTATACGGGTTTAATTTTGCCATGTATCAATATATAAATATGGAATCATGTTGAAACTAACCGGCTATATTTATTTAATACTTTATTTTTGATCACGTAATGGGAAATAAAATAGATATTAATTAATTTATAAAAGAAGGAGTTCAATGGAAAACAAGGGGATTTTTTAATATTAATTAATTTAAAATAAGAACATAGTCAAATAAATTTATTTAAGTAAATTTGAATCTCATATTGTTATAAAACGTAAACTTATTTATAATAAAAATTTTATCATAATTTGTTTATTTTATATGCAGTTCGCAATACCTTTCTGGCGCGCAGTTAGCCCGTATCATCAGACTCATGAAGACTGGCAAAAGTGGATAGCACAAGGTCAGAAAAGCACTGGATTGGTAGCATGTGAGGTAGATTTATCTTTTTTATCTGCAATAAAAAGAAGGCGTTTAAGTTCAGTAGCAAGATTAATGTTTGCTGCTGCATGGCCGCTTTTAGCTGAACATATTCACTGTCCACTGGTTTTTGTATCGCACGATGGTGAGGTTAACCGCAGTTTTGCGCTGTGGCAGAGTTTTTTGCAGCACGAGGAGTTATCTCCAACTTCTTTTGCTTTATCTGTACATAATGCTATTGCCGGGCAATGGTCATTGATGCGCGCAGATATGAGTGAAAATGTGGCGCTTAGTGCCAAATGTAATGGTTTGGAAATAGGCATTACTGAAGCTTATGGTTTATTACAAGAGGGGGCAGAGCAGGTGCTTGTTGTGGTGGTTGATGAACCGATCAAGCATGAATATGAGGTCATTGCCGAACGTGCGCCTTTTCCTTTAGCTCTCGCTTTAGTCATCACTCGAGGTGATCAGACCAGTTTGAACTATCTGGCCGATGTTGCCCAAAGCACACTGACACAGGGGCAGCAAGATATTAGCTATTACACCAGTACGATTGCCTGGATCGTGCAGCAATTGACCGGCCAAAGCAGTCGCAATCAAGTAGATGCCCATGGTGTTTGGCAGTGGAAAAATAATCCATGAAGCGTATCAATCGCGTTTGGCGTTTGATCGCCACAACAACGGGTTTTGTGCTGTTTGGTTTGTTTGGCTTAATCTTCAAAATTATTTTGCTGCCATATATTGTTGTTCCAAGCAAAGGTAATTTATCCCGACAAATCAGAGCACGCTATTTGGTGTCGTTAATCTGGAAATGCTTTGTGCATTATCTGTGTATTACAGGGGTGGTCAGTGTTCGATATCATGGCTTTGAACGATTAGGCCAGCCCGGACAGTTGGTACTGGTCAATCACCCGTCATTGCTGGATGTGGTTTTTTTATTGGCTAAGGTGCCGGTACTCAATTGTATTGTTAAAAAGGAGTTGTTGCACAATCCGGTAATGAAAAGCCCGATTATAGCCTGTGGTTTTTTACCCAACGATGAGTCGATGCAGGTCATTGAGCAGGCAGATGCTATGTTAAAAAATGGTCAGAGTTTGCTGATATTTCCGGAAGGGACGCGCACAGGTTGGGATGGCCAGATCAAATTTAATCGTGGTGCAGTTTCCATTGGCTTACGTAGTGCCAAGGTCATTACTCCAGTCACTATAGTGATGAATCCGCCTAATTTTAAAAAGCATCAACCGTGGTATCAGATACCGAAAAATAAAGTGCAGTATGATTTTTATGTCGGAGAAGATATTGATCCGCAACAGTGGTTAGAGGCGAAGCCTTTACCGATCGCTGCCAGAGAACTCAATCAGAGTTTACAAGTATATTTTCAACAGGAAACTACCAAAGAAAGAAAATAATGAAGGAATTAATGACTCAGGTAAAGGAATTAATAATTGACTGTTTGGGATTGGAAGATATCTCAGTAGCTGATATTGACGATGATCTGGCTTTATTCGGTGATGAAGGATTAGGATTGGATTCGGTAGATGCGCTTGAATTGGGATTGGCGATACAAAAAACGTTTGGCTTACAAATGGAAAGTGATGGTAGCCAATTGCGTGAGCATTTTTACAGTGCCAAAACGTTGGCCGCTTATATTAATGATAAACAGTCCAGTGGCATAAACTCATAATTAACTGGGGAACGATGTGATGACAGAGCAGGAAATTTACACCATTTTGGCTCACGCCTTAGAAAATTTGTTTGAAATCGATGCGCAAAGAATTACTCCAGAAGCTGATTTATTTACAGATCTGGAAATAGATAGTATTGATGCTATTGATTTAATTGATTATATCAAGCGTGAAACCGGACATAAACTACAAGCTGAAGACTTCCGCAATGTACGCACTGTCGCTGATGTTGTGCAGGCAGTATTGGAGCGGGCTAAGCAGGTAACTCATGTCTAGGCTGTACACAGCCACAAATATTTGTCTGACAGTTGTAAGTGTCATCTATCCTTTAATCTGGTATTTCGGTCAGCAATATATTGGGGTAACGCCCATTGCGGTCTTAATGGCAGTGATTTGGTTAATGCGAGCATGTTTAGCTAGAACAAGCTATCACAGAATGATCTCAAGTGTGGTGATGGTGATTTTTTTGTGTCTGGCGTTCATCCGATCAGCCACGGCTATGTACTGGTACCCAGTCATGGTCAGCATGATGATGTTATTGATATTTGCAGGTAGCTTATTTAGCAGTCAATCGCTTATCGAACGTCTGGCTCGATTCAAAATGCCAGATTTACCACCATCAGGTGTGCGTTATACCCGTAAGGTCACACAGATTTGGGTGATGTTTTTCATAATGAATATTTTGATTACCACTGTACTAATTGTCACCGAACAGTGGCAAGCATGGACGGTTTATACCGGTATTGTGGCTTATGTGCTGATGGGCGTGTTGTTTGTCGGTGAGTTTCTTTATAGACAGTTTTGCTTAAAAAAAGAAATGTAATGTTTGCTGATCAATTATGGATTGAGCGGGCAACCAGTGAAGCATCTTTTGCTACTGGTAGCGCCGATTTAAGCTGGCAAAATGCTCTGCAGCAGATTCAGGCATTGGCACGAGAATTGCGTGAACAACAGGTTCATTCTGTAGCCTTGTATTTTGATGATGCCGCTTCGTTTGCCATGGCTTTGCTGGCGAGTATCGAGGCCAACGTTACGGTTTATCTACCCGGTAATGTGGCGCAGACTAACCGACGCTGGTTGGAACAGACTGTTGACCTATATTTGTCAGATCAGAAAATCGATGATCTGATGCTGCCTGTGATGCTGGATGCAGCGTGGCCGAAGCCATCACCTTTTGATCGTCCGCCTCTTTTTCAGCACAATGTTGATATTTTTCTGCAAACGTCTGGATCGACGGGGGAGCCGAAGATCATTCGCAAAGACTGGCAAGCACTATGCCACGAAGCAAGCACGGTGGCTCAATTGATGCCTGTAGCAGTAAAGTCGAATCAATCTGTGGTTCTCGGTAGTGTCAGCACACAGCATATGTATGGTCTGAGCTTTCGAGTGATGTTGAGTCTTTATCTGGGATTGCCGATCTATCGGCAGCGGGTACAGTTTCCAGAATTACTGTTGTTGGTTAGTCAGTCACAAAAAGATGTTATTTGGGTCAGTAGCCCGACCTTGCTACATGCTTTACAACCTGCCCACGATGTCGCCATGGTTCGTTCATGTGTCAAGGCCATTATTTCATCTGGTGGGTTATTGCAAAAAGAATGTAGAACTTTTTTACAACGGCATATCTGTGAGGATGTGATAGAAATTTATGGCAGTACTGAAACTGCGGCTATTGCTTATCGAATGGATGAAGCGCATTGGCAAGGCTTGCCGTCGGTAGTTTATCAAAAAGTTGCTAATGGCTTGGAAGTTCAATCTCTTTGGTGCCCTCAGCCGCAATTATTGGCTGATGCTGTGGAAGAACATCAGCATGGCTTCGAACTCTTAGGGCGAATGGACAGAATCATTAAATTGGCTGACAAGCGAATTTCTTTGGTAGAAATCGAAAATCAGCTTTTAAAACATGCCTGGATCGCCGATGTTCATTTGGTGCAACAACCACAAGGTAGCCATTTGGCCGCTTGGGTGGCGTTAACTTCTGCGGGTATTCAGCAATGGCGACAGCAAGGACGCAAACAGGTTATTCAGCTACTAAAAAATTATTTAGCTGTTGATACCGAGAAGATCGCTTTGCCTCGGCAATGGCGCTTTACGACTCATTTGCCGCGAAATGCACAACATAAATTAAGCCAAAAAGATATTTTGCACGCACTATTGCAACCGATAACCGAACCGATTGTGTTAGCTGAAACCCAAGTGAGTATAGATGAATATCACCTCAGTTTTCAGGTGCCCCTAGATTTGATCTATTTTAACGGGCATTTTGATCAATTTCATTTGGTACCCGGAGTCATACAACTTAAATGGATAATGCAGTTTTTGCAGCAATGGCAATGGATTGAGCATCAACCAAAACAAATCGAAAATTTGAAGTTTCAGCATTTTTTACGTCCGGCAGACGTGGTCACGATGCAGTTCAAACGCGACGCTATCCGGCAAAAAATCACTTTCTTATGTATTTCTGGGGAACAAAAAATTGCTTCAGGTAGAGTGGTTATTGATGAACAAAAGGAGCAACAGGGATGAAGTTGATTGCTCTGATTCCACATTATAACCATGCCACTACGATCGGGCAGGTGGTTGAAGCCATGGTTGGTATGGGTGTTGATTGCCTGATTGTTGATGACGGCTCTGATGAAGCCGCCAAGAAAGTCGTGACACAATTGCTTAAAGATGGTGTTCAGGTCATTTTTAGAGCAACAAATGGTGGAAAAGGTGCTGCGGTTAAGGATGGAATTAAATACGCCGGTGATCAAGGTTATACCCACGTTTTGCAAATCGATGCTGATGCACAGCATTGTCTGAATGATTGTGAAAAGCTGATTACATTGGCACAGCAACATCCTCAATCTGTTATTTGTGCGCGTCCTGTTTATGGTGCTGATGCGCCAAAATCACGGTTATACGGGCGAAAAATAAGTAATTTTTGGCTGGTAATCAATACGCTTTCTTTTGATATTAAAGATGGGATGTGTGGTTTTCGCATTTATCCCTTACCCCTGACAGCTGTGGTGGTGCATCAAGATCGTTTGGGCAACTATATGGATTTTGATACGGAGATATTGGTGCGATTGCATCGCCGTGGCGCCGATTTTGTCTGGGTCGATACGCCAGTTAGTTATGCTGATAATGGGGTCTCTCATTTTCGGGCATGGCAGGACAATGTATTAATTTCAAAAATGCATGCGCGTCTTTTTGCTGACATGTTATGCCATGTACCGCAAATTATTCGGGCTAAAAGGCAAAGAGACAGAAATGGGTAAATCTGTACAGCATTGGGCTAAGCAAAAGGAACGTGGTAACCATTTAGCTTTATGGATTACCCGCCATATGGTTAGATATTGTCCAGCTTGGCTCATGATGCCGTTGGTGTATACCATCGTTAGTTATTTTTTTCTCACTGCTCCTGGCGCTCGACGCAGTATTTCCCGTTATCAAAAATATTTGCTTCAAAGTTTTCCCGAATTGAAACCTTCTCTTCAAGCCAGAGGGGCAGTATTTAAACAGTTTTATAGTTTTGCTATGTCATTGGTTGACCGCTTTGCCGTGTGGCAAGGGCGCATAAAATATGAAGATCTGGTGATTCATGATTTAGACAATTTGTATGCAGAAATAGATCATCCCGTAGTCAATAATCCCGGACAAATATTGGTGTGTTCTCATCTTGGCAATACGGAAATATGTCGAGCTCTGGTGAAAAAACATCCGCATATAGTGCTCAATGTCCTCATGCATAGCGCACATGCGGTGAAGTTTAATCAGGCACTCAATGAAGCCGGCGCTAGCCGCATTAAGGTTATCCAAGTGACCGAATTGGATGCAGATATGATGATGTATTTGCATAACTGTGTCAGTCGCGGCGAGTGGTTAGCTATTGCTGCAGACAGAGTACCCATTCGGGGCGAAAAAACGGTTACGTCCTCTTTTTTGGGACAACCCGCAAATTGGCCACAAGGAGTGTGGCTGATGGCTGGTTTGCTAAAAGTGCCGGTCAACACTTTGTATTGTTTGAAAGAGCAGGGCAAATATCATTTGTATTTACATCGATTTGTTTCCTCTATCAAGTGGCAGCGGCATCAACGTGATGAATGCATCCGCCAATATGTTGAGAGTTATGCTCGTCAGTTGGCATTTTATTGTGCCAAAGCGCCTTGGCAATGGTTTAATTTTTTTGATTTTTGGAACCAGAATGACAAAACAACCATGTGAATTACGCCATAGTGTGGTGTTAGAAGTCCCTTTTTTTGATGTCGATTCGATGGATATTGTATGGCATGGTCATTATGTCAAATATCTGGAATTAGCACGCTGTGCTTTTTTACGCGCCATAAATTATGATTATCAGATCATGAAAGCCAATGGTTATGGTTGGCCTGTGGTTCAGATGCATCTTAAATATGTTCGACCGGCGGTTTTCGGGCAGAAAATTCGTATTGAAGCCATATTAAAAGAGTATGAAAGTTGTCTGAAATTCGATTACGTCATCAGTGATGCCAG
Source organism: uncultured Neisseriaceae bacterium (assembly GCA_945267035.1). GTDB lineage: Bacteria > Pseudomonadota > Gammaproteobacteria > Burkholderiales > Neisseriaceae > Snodgrassella. The sequence goes on from CALYOS010000036.1 coordinate 9,607, forward strand.
CAGTGGCAAGAAATTAACGAAAGCTTCCAGTATGCAGGTAGCGGTGTGTATGGCAACCGGAGAAACACAATATCAGACACCTTCAAGCTGGTTACAAGCGGTGAATCATGCGCTTACTCATGGGTTAAAGGAGGAAATTTAAGTGTTCAAAAAAATATTTTGTTCAGTGGTATTGGTGTTGTTAAGTTCGTCAATTTGGGCGTTTAATTTGAATGATTTGCAGACTTTGTTACAACAGCCGCAAAATATTAAAGGTCAATTTACTCAACTGCGTTATTTAAAAAGCATGAAAAAACCAGTTGCAGCTCAGGGTGAATTTCTTCTTGTTCCGAACGCCGGTTTGCTGTGGCAAATGAAAAAACCTTTTGTCGATAGCATGCGCATTCGCAAGAGTGGTATTGAACAGTTAAATGCACAAAACAAGTGGGTTGCCAGTAAGCAATCAGCCAGTGCACAGAAAAATCAGGTGAAACTGTTTTTAAACTTGCTCGCCGGACAAACCAGTGGTTTACAAAGTCAATTTAATTTAAAACTTCAAGGTAATGCCAAAAACTGGCATTTACAGCTATTACCGAAAACTATGCTGATGAAGCAAATTTTCACCCGTATCGATATACAAGGCGATAGTCTGGTTAGAAAAATCCATTTATATGAAACACAAGGAGATCGGACGGAGATTGCTTTTACTGAGATAAAAATGAATATAAGGTTGAATCAGTTTGAACAAAATGCCGTTTTACCGTAAACCTTTCTGGCGCTGGCTGTATTTATTGTTCATTTTGCTGGTGTTTGCGGCATTAGTACTGGCATGGCAGCAAAGTAATCGTCTTGATACCGATCTAACCAGTTTGTTACCGCGAGAGAGCCAAACTATTCAGGCTCAGCTCATGGCTAAAGAGCGAATGAACCGCAGGATGAATCGAGATATTGTTGTATTGGTCGGGAGCAACAATGCTGAGGCCGCAATGGCTGCGGCAGAGAGCATTCAAAGCAAATGGCAAAACGCTCATCTCTTTCAATTTGTCAGCGGAAAAACTCAGCCCGATCTGGCAACCCTGCAGGCAGATATAAGACGCCTGAGTTTGGCTGTCGTTCCTGCAGATATTTGGTCGGCGATAATCCAAAAACCGTCAGCAGCGTTCACTAAACAAGCTCAGGCTTTAGTCAATCCTTTCAACGGAGTAGGAATAGTGCCAGTTGAACAAGACTGGTTAGGACTGAGTACCGCCATTATGCATAACATCAGTCAAGACAGCCCGGTTTTTTTCAACGCTGAAACAGGATGGTTAAACATTGAAGACGGTGAGAAAACTTGGGTGTTGTTGCGCGCGCGTTTGCCGGAAAAAGCGGGTCTCATTAATGTACCCGATGAGTTATTACCCTTACTGCAACATACCCAGCTAGAAATGGCTGAGCAAAAGGTTGAGGTGCTGATGGCTGGCGGTTCAATTTTTGCTGCGGAAAATAAAACGGTTGGAGAAAAAGAAGGCCAGTACATGAGTGTACTGGGCATGGGTTTAACGTTCCTTCTGTTGCTATTTCTGTTTCGGTCGTGGCGGATTTTGCTATTAGTACTGCCGCTGTTGGTGGGGGTATTGTTGGGGTTAGCGGCTACTGTGGCCTTATTCGGACAGATTCACATTTTGACGCTGGTTGTGGGGACTAGTTTGGCTGGGGTATTACTGGATTTCCCGTTACACTGGTTAGCCAGCAGTATCGTTCAAAAGCCTTGGCAGCGATGGCAGGCGCTACATGTAGTGACTAAAGCCTTTCTGCTCAGTTTGATCATCACCTTGCTCGGTTATGTGTCATTATTAATTACGCCATTGCCCATTTTGCAGCAAACCGCAGTTTTCTCTGCCGTTGCCTTAATGAGTGCTTTTTTGTTCAATCTATTATGGTTGCCATTTATATTTGCCAACGTACAGCTGCGTATAGGTTTGGGAAATTTAAGATTAATGCTGTGGTTCGGTAATGGGGTGATTCGTTGTCGCCAATGGCTTTTACGCCAGAAATGGCCACTATTGTTCATACTATTATTGATTGGTTCGGGTCTGGTCAAATTAAATACCCATGATGATATCCGTCAGTGGATTAATTTACCTGATAGCTGGCTAAAACAAGCAGAAAAGATCGGTAAACTCACTCAAACTATGCCTGCGGCACAATATTTTATTGTGATGGCTGATGACGATGATGATTTGCTGCGTAAAAGTCATTCATTAACACAGCAATTGAATCAGCTGGTTGAGCAGAAACAGTTATTAGCTTATCAATCATTAGATCAATGGGTTGTGCCGCTGGCGGAACAAAAACAACGTCAGCAAGAATTACGCAAGTTACAGGAAAACGCTGATCACTGGCAAGAATTATTACAATTGGGTATAGATGAGCAAAGTGTGCCAAACTATTTGTATGCTTTACAGCGTTTACCCGCACAATCGATCAGTCAAAGTCTGAATACTGATTTGGCCACAGCGTGGCAGGATTTATATTTGGGGAAAATGACTAATGGTAAGGTGGCGGCTATGGTCACTTTGTCTGGAGTGATAGACGTTTCAGCTCTACAAAAGATGGCGAATAATCAGCATGAAGTCTATTTTATCAATGATTTACAACAATTAAACCAGCTATTCTGGCATACACGTAATCTAGCTATCGGATTAAAACTGGCTTCTTATTTGCTGGCCATTGGCATCCTTTCTTATGTATTTGGCTGGCGCAAAGGACTGACCTTATTAGCGGTACCTGTCACGGCAACTCTATTGAGTGTCGCGTTGTTTGCATTGTTTGGCTGGACAATGTCATTATTTGCGATATTTGGGCTGTTTCTGGTGACCGCAATTGGTCTGGATTATGCCATTTATGTTTCTATGTCTCAGATGACAGCAGAGGAGCGGCTGGCTGGTGTGATGTTAGCCGCGACGACAACAATGATTTCCTTTGCCATTCTGGGTTTTAGTGCAACACCAGCTATTGCCAGTTTTGGTCGTAGTGTTGCATTTGGTGTTTTCTTCAGTGTGATTCTGGCTTTGGCTTTGTTGCCAAAGTTAGAAATAAAGGGGTTAAAATGAATCAATATGATGTAGTTATTATAGGGGCAGGACCTTCTGGATCTATTGCTGCTGCTTTATTAAATAAAAAAGGGCATCGCGTTTGTGTGTTGGAAAAGCAGGTTTTTCCACGATTTGTGATTGGCGAAAGCCTTTTGCCTCATTGTATGGAGTTTATTGAAGAAGCCGGCATGCTTGAGGCTGTGGTAGCCGCTGCCGATGAAGGATTCCAATTTAAGAATGGTGCCGCGTTTACCTGGGGAGATCGTTACACTACTATTGATTTCACGGATAAATTTACCTCAGGACCGGGCACAACCTTTCAGGTGATGCGTGATCGCTTTGATCAGATCTTGATAGAAGAAGCACAAAAACAAGGAGTTGAAGTGCGCTTTCAACATCAGGTAAACGGTATTGAGTTTACTGATGAAGCTGCCATTTTGACGGTTTCAGATGAGCAGCAACAAAATGCTCAATTACAGGCCAAATTTGTTCTTGATGCGAGCGGATATGGACGGGTATTACCGCGTTTACTGGATTTAGAGCAACCTTCACTTTTACCTGAACGAAAAGTTTATTTTACGCACATTGATGATCATGTGACCGATCCACAATTTGATCGGAACAAAATTCTCATCAGTACTCATCCTCAATTTCGTGATGTATGGTTATGGTTTATTCCGTTTAGTAACGGACGTACCTCGATTGGTGTGGTCGGTTTGCCGCAGATACTGGATAACCACGGAGCAGAAGGGGCAGAAGCGATTTTGAAAAAATTTGCCAGTGAAATACCCATGCTCAAGCGCATTTTGACTAACGCTAATTGGGATAACGACGTACCTTTCAGAACCTTATCCAATTATTCAGCGGATGTGAAATCTCTGTATGGTGAACGTTTTGCACTGCTTGGAAACGCTTCAGAATTCCTGGATCCAGTATTTTCTTCTGGTGTCACCATTGCGATGCATTCTTCCAAGCTGGCAGCAGATTTACTGCATCGTCAATTTTCTGGTGAAACTGTTGATTGGCAAAAAGATTATGCCGATGCTTTGAAAATTGGTATCAATGCATTCAAAACCTATGTCAATGGCTGGTATAGCAATGCTTTCCAAAATGTCATTTATGCAGAAAATATTAATCAGGATATCCGACGTTATATCAGTTCGATTTTGGCAGGTTATGCTTGGGATACCAATAATCCATATGTTATCCAATCAGAGCGTCGTCTGGCAGTTTTAGCTGAAGTTTGTGGTGAGGCTCAGGCATGTTGATCAGGTTTGTTAGCGTTCTGATATTCATCCTGAGCTTGAGTGCCTGTCAACATACTGTCGATATGGCACATTTACCTCTATTAAACGAACCATTAACTTTTCAAATCACTGATCAGGATGAGCGAAATAGCATGCTGATCGTTGAGCCTTATGCTGATGGGCAGTGGCGTTTTGTGCAAGTTGATTCTCTGGGTGCCCCTATATCGCGGCAGATTCTGCATCAGGGTAAATGGCGAAACGACGGTTTTCTTCCCCCAAATGCCAAAGCACAAAAGTTATTTACCGCCGTCTCTGTTTTAATCAGTAAACAAAAAAACTGGCCGCTTGCTGCTGGTTCAGAACAGATTCGTATTGAAAATACTGCAGAAAGTGGGACTTATCAATTGTATTGGCATAAACAGCAATGGACAATTCGGGAAATAACCAATGACTGATGCAGTTTTTTTAAGTCAGCCAGCTATGATCAGTGCGTTAGGTTGTGGAGTACAGCAGCATATTCATGCTTTATTGGGCACCAAAGACAACTACCTGACTGAAGATGAAATGTGGATACCAGCCAAAAAAACATTATATGGCATGGTTAAGGAATCATTACGTGCACTACCTGCTGCAATTCACCCTGATTTGTGTAGTCGTAATAATCAATTGTTATGGCATGCTTTAGCACAGATTGAAGAAGACATACAGTTGACCATTGCTGAATATGGTGCAGATCGCATCGGGGTAGTCATCGGTACCTCTACTACAGGTGGTGATGAAAACATCACGGCATTACATAAAGGCTTTACCACCAGTGATTGGAAAAGCTGTGGTTACAATCAAGCAAAACAATTATTGTCTTCACCGGCAGATTTTATCGCAGAAGTTTATGGATTAACTCATGTTCGCTATGGGATATCCACCGCTTGCACCTCAGGTGCTCGGGCACTCATCAGTGCGGCCAGACTATTACGCATGGGAATATGTGATGCTGTCATCTGTGGCGGAGTAGATACCTTATCGCATCTGACCATCAATGGTTTTCATGCTCTAAATGTTTTGTCACAGGGGCAATGCCAGCCGTTTAGCGCTATGCGTGACGGTATCAATATCGGTGAAGCAGCGAGTATTTTTATCATGACGCGTGATGCGACCAAAGGACTGCCTTTGCATGGTTATGGAACCAGCAGTGATGCTTATCATATGTCTAGTCCACGTCCAGATGCGCTTGGAGCACGCAATGTGATCAAAATGGCGCTGGAGCAGGCGAAATTATCTGCCAATGACATTGGCTGGGTTAATCTGCATGGAACGGGCACAGAGCAAAACGATGCCATGGAAGCACTGGCTATTCATACAGAGCTGGGCGAACGAATTTCCTGTGCTTCAACCAAAGCACTCACTGGTCATACTTTAGGTGCAGCAGGTGCCCTAGAAGCGGCTTTTCTGTGGATTGTTATCAGTAAAAAATGCAATAGTGAAGGTTATTTGCCCCATCATCGCGCCAATGCAGCCTTGGATGAGTCTTTACCCTTTATTCATTTGACCAAATATCAGGAACGATTCGCCAGCCATCAGCCACGCATCGGATTAAGTTCCTCGTTCGCTTTTGGCGGAAATAATACCGCATTAATTATTGGGAGTAATCATGCAAACCCCGATTTATGATGTATCCAGTTTACTTCCACATAATGGCAGAATGGTATTACTCAGTGAAATTGCGGCTTATGACGAACAATGTTTAACCGCTTTTGCTCAGGTTAGTACTGAACAAATCATGGTCACGAACAATGTGTTACCCTCATGGGCTGCCATGGAATTGATGGCGCAGGGCGTCGCTGCCTGGGCCGGCGTGTTGGCACAAGATGCTGGAGAAAAAGTTCGTCTGGGTTTTTTGCTTGGTACTCGCAAACTAAAGCTCTATTTTGACCAGTTGCCAGTGCCCGCTTTATTGCAAGTCAATGTTGAATGTTCATTACAAGACAGCAATGGATTTGGCGTATTTAATAGTCAATTATGGCTCTGTAATGAAGCAAAACAAACTGTGCAGTTACTGGCCGAAGCAGCTTTAAATGTTTATAGCCCCCACGAGGATATAACAAACACATGAAAATGAATAATGATAAAACAATATTGGTCACCGGCTCAGCCCGAGGGATTGGTAAAGCCATCGCCTTAAAGTTAGCTCAGGCAGGTTGGGATATTGTTGTTCACGGTCGTAATCCGCACAGTCAAACTGAAGCTACGGCTGCAGCAATTACAGCAGCCGGTGGGCGATGTCGGACGATCACTTTTGATGTGTGTGACCGTCAACAAGCTCAAGAAAGTTTGTTGGCAGATATTGAACAACACGGTGCATATTATGGTGTGGTACTTAATGCAGGGATCACCCGAGATAATGCTTTTCCGGCCTTAAGTTCAGAAGATTGGGATCAGGTGCTGGGAACCAATCTGGATGGATTTTTCAACGTTCTACATCCGCTGATGATGCCAATGATTCGCAGACGTAAGGCTGGACGCATTGTTTGTGTGGCATCGGTTTCTGGCATGATTGGTAATCGCGGTCAAGTAAATTACAGTGCGTCTAAAGCAGGATTGATTGGTGCTGCCAAAGCTTTGGCTGTTGAGCTGGCAAAACGCCAAATTACCGTCAATTGTGTTGCGCCGGGATTAATTGAAACAGACATGATTGAAGAACATGTTCCCATAACAGAGATTATTAAAGCCATTCCCATGAATCGTATGGGTACCGCGGAAGAAGTAGCTCATGCTGTGGCTTTTCTGGTTTCAGAACAAGCGGCTTATATCACCCGTCAAGTTTTGGCGGTGAATGGAGGTTTATGTTGAGAAGGGTAGTGGTGACAGGCATTGGCGGTATCAGTGCACTTGGACGTGACTGGTCGTCAATTAAAGAAGGGTTGCTGTCATATGAAAATAAAGTCATCTGCATGCCACAGTGGCAGCGTTATGAGGAATTAAATACCAAATTGGCGGCACCGGTATTGAATTACACTCCGCCGAGTCATTGGACACGCAAGCAGTTGCGCAGTATGGGCAAAGTGGCGCAGATGTGTACAGAGGCTGCGGAGCAAGCCCTAGCAGATGCAGGTTTACTGGGCGATAAATCTATTAAAGATGGGCGCATGGGCGTGGCCTGCGGTTCTTCTACGGGCAGTCCGCCTGACATTTGTCACATTAGCGAGCTGGTATTAAATGGAGATTCCTCGCATTTCAATGCCAATACCTATGTGCGTATCATGCCGCATACTACGGCTGCTAATCTGTCTATATTTTTTGGATTAAAAGGACGGGTCATTCCGACTTCCAGTGCCTGTGCTTCAGGTAATCAAGGCATTGGCTACGCGTATGAAGCCATCAAATATGGCAAGGTAGATATGATGCTGGCTGGAGGAGGCGAAGAGTTATGTGTTTCTGAAGCCTTTGTATTTGACTCTTTGTTTGCCACCAGTCAGTTTAACGATGCAGCAAAAGCTACCCCTAAACCTTATGATATTCATCGTGATGGGCTGGTTATTGGCGAGGGAGCAGGAATACTGGTGCTGGAAGAATATGAAATGGCAAAAGCACGTGGCGCGAAAATATATGCTGAAATAGTAGGTTTTGCCTGCACCAGTGATGGCACACATATTACCCGTCCGGAAAGTGCCACCATGCGCCGTTGTATGGAAATGGCATTGGAAGATGCCTGTCTTCCGCCTAGTGCCATTGGTTATGTTAATGGACATGGTACGGCAACTGAACAAGGCGATATCGCAGAAACACAGGCTACTGCAGAGGTATTTGGCTATGTTCCGATCAGTTCACAGAAGAGTTATCTTGGGCATACGCTAGGGGCATGTGGGGCATTAGAATCGTGGTTTTCTATTCAGATGATGAATGAAGGTTGGTTCGCGCCAACCATCAATCTGAAAGAAGTTGATCCACGCTGCGGTGAGCTGGATTATATCGTTGATCAGATCAGAACGATTGATACGGAATATGTGATGAACAATAATTTTGCTTTTGGAGGGGTAAATTCATCCTTGATTTTCAAACGGATGGATGGTTAGGCCAGCGATGCCAGATGATGTCATGCTTATTCCACGCCCCAAAAATTTGGGTACATTTGGTGACATTGGTATAAATGGCTGGATAAACCACACTCAGAAACCAAGATTGCTTGATCACGGCAGTATACGCTTGTAATTGATGTGTAGGAATGTGGATACTTGGTTTGTCTGGCTGGATTAATGACCATTTGCAGAGGTCACTTAATTGTCCATGGTGTGCTTTGATTAGTGCTTCCTTGAGAGTCCACAATTGGTAAAAAGAGGTCGCCAAATCTTGTTGCTGTGTAAGCCACTCTTGTTCGAGTTCAGAGCAGCAAAGTGTTGATAAAGCCAGGAAATCACGCTGTTGTACATATTCTAAATCAATTCCGAGTGGGCAACAGCTGGCGCTGGCAATGAGGGCGGCACAACCCTTTTTATGTGTCAAAGACGTATAAGAATAATGACTGGGCAATTGCTGTTTCAAGAAACGACTGTTTTGCCAATCGAGGCGTTGAGCTAGTTGAGGAAATTGTTGTATTCGTTGTTGATCAGCAAAACCAAGTTTATGCCTATCGTATAGATTAGAGGAATCAGCAGAAGTAAGTAAAACCAAACAATGATTTTTCATAAATTGAATATTTAATATAAGGAATCTGCAATGAAAAAAATTGCTCAACTATTCATGTTAACTGGATTATTAGCGAGTGTATCAGTTGCTCAGGCTAGAGATGATAAACTATTATTATCTATTCAGGATGCTTTAAATATGCCTGAAGCCAAGAAAATAATTGATCCAAAAGTTAAACTTTATTTTGCTCAAGGCTCAGGAAAAGTCATTAAAGCAGGATTGGTGACCAACCGTAAAACCAGTGGCGTGGGTAAAACCGACGAAGCTGCCTGTCATTGGGCTTTTTTAGCGGCAGTTAAGCAACTTCAACAGCAGGCCGTGGCTGAAAACGCCAGCAAAGTGGTTAATATTGTGAGTTTTTATAAGAAAAATGTGATGGCTGACTCAAAAAAATATGAATGTCATGCAGGTGGTGTCGTAGTCGGTGTTGCTTTAAAAGGTGATCTAGCTAGATAAATCACTTTAGTTAAAATTTATTTACCACAAAACACTATTCTATTTTTGTGGTAAATAAATTATAAAATCATAATTCATAACGCAGCTTCTGGTAGCGGAAATTGCCTGAAATTGATCTTATGCATCATCATCCTAACAACCTGTCTGCGTTATGGGCGGTGCTACGTTAACATGGTAATTTTGACAAAATGTCTAATAATGACTCATCAATGACGATTGCTGTAAATATAACTTGTCTTTCTGTCTAATTTTACGTATATTTAATTTTGTAGAATAATATAAAGCATAATGATATGAGTGAATTGGACAAAAAGTCTGTTATGCAACTGAATATTGATCGCTTAATTGCCTATTTTAGTGGCGTCAATGCTTTAGCCGAAGCGCTGCAGAAATATTACCCAGAAAATGCAGTATCTGCTGCTGCCATCTACAAGTGGCGCAAGCGTGGTTCTCTGCCTTTGAATCAGCTGCAAAAAATCATTTTAATGGCCGAAAAACAGGGCAAGCCGATTGATATCAATATGTTTATGCGACACAACCACCACAGTGCGGAGAAATATACAATGAATATGACCAATAATCGAGTCATTATATTTGATACTACCTTGCGTGATGGGGAACAATCTCCGGGCGCAGCCATGACCAAAGAAGAAAAAATCCGCATTGCACGCCAGCTTGAAAAACTTGGGGTGGATGTCATTGAGGCAGGATTCGCGGCCGCCAGTCCTGGAGACTTTGATGCTATTCATAGCATTGCAGAAGTGATTCAGCATGCAACGGTTTGTTCGCTTTCTCGGGCTAATGAGCGGGATGTGCGCAAAGCAGGTGAAGCCATTGCACCGGCCAAACATAAACGTATCCATACGTTTATTGCCACCAGTCCGCTGCACATGGAACATAAACTGCGGATGAAACCACATGAAGTAAAAGAAGCAGCAGTAAAAGCTGTTAAAATAGCCCGAGAATATACTGATGATGTGGAATTTTCCTGTGAAGATGCATTGCGCAGTGATATTCAATTTTTGGCCGAAATTTGTCAGGCCGTGATTGAAGCGGGTGCCACAACCATCAATATTCCCGATACAGTTGGTTATGCCATTCCGTTTCAAACAGAAGCCTTTTTCCGTGAACTGATCCACAAAACACCAGGAAGTGAAAAAGTGATCTGGTCGGCACATTGTCATAATGACCTTGGTTTGGCCGTCAGCAATTCACTGGCGGCGGTAATTGGGGGAGCCAGACAAGTAGAATGTACCATTAATGGCTTAGGCGAACGTGCTGGTAATGCCAGTCTCGAAGAAGTGGTGATGGCATTGAAAACCCGCCAAGATGTGTTTAATCTGGAAACCCATATCGATACAACTCAGATCGTTCCAACATCCAAGATGGTTTCAACCATCACTGGCTATCCGGTGCAGCCCAATAAAGCTATCGTCGGCGCCAATGCTTTTGCGCATGAATCAGGCATCCACCAAGACGGCGTTTTGAAATGCCGCGAAACTTATGAAATTATGTCAGCCGAATCGGTGGGATGGAGTAATAATCGCCTGACTTTAGGTAAACTTTCTGGTCGCAATGCTTTCCGAACCAAACTACAAGAGTTGGGCATTGAGCTGGAAAGTGAAGAAGCCTTAAACGCCGCATTTGCCCGTTTTAAAGAGCTGGCAGATAAAAAACGCGAGATTTTCGATGAAGATTTACATGCGCTGGTTTCAGATGAGCTGGTTAGCCGTGCACCTGATCGCTATAAATACGTCTCATTATGCATACACAGCGAAACCGGCGAAGAGCCGACGGCTGAGATTGTGTTCAACACAGATGGCAATGAAAAACGTGCCAATAGTCATGGGACGGGTCCTGTCGATGCGGTCTTTAAAGCCATTGAAACCGAAGTCAAAAGTGGGGCTGCTTTACAACTGTATTCTGTGAATGCGATCACGGCTGGAACAGAAAGTCAGGGTGAAGTCACAGTAAGATTGGCGCGAGGTGAATATATTGTCAGTGGGCAGGGCGCCGATACCGATATTATTGTTGCCAGTGCCAAAGCCTATTTATCTGCCTTAAATAAACTCGAAGAAGGTCCACGCATCAAAGCCCAAGGGGTGATTTAACCGATTTGTCACTTCAATGAAGTAAAGAATAAAGCCTGTTACGTTTTAGTTTGCTGAGAACGTAACGGGTTTTTTATTTTAAAAATCTTGATTTTTATAAACAAAAAGCCTATTTTATATCAAAGATATTTTACAAATTAAAATTTTTTTGTTTGGGGTATATGTCTAAAAACACGAACGTAAAGGGGAAGCATTAATTTTCTGAAGGGTTAGGCACAAGAAGACAAGCTGTCTGATGATGGCAAAGATGTAGCAATGCTGGGGCCTGAAGATAGGCAGGTATATGGCAGACTTCATGACCCAGAATTGCATGAAAGGTGTGATCTATACCAATGCATGAGTGACAAGCAAAAAAGATTTCAATTTAGTTTAAATATTTTGATTAATTTATTATTTCACTGAGAATATTATGCATTTAACCAGTCGTGAACAGGAAAAACTGATGTTGTTTTTGGCCGGCGAACTTGCCGCCAAACGGCGTGCTCGCGGGCTACGACTCAATTATCCAGAGGCCATCGCTTATATCAGCAGTCAGTTGCAGGAAGCGGCAAGAGATGGCATGCGTGTTGCCGAACTGATGCAATTGGGCGCGACTTTATTAACTCGAGAAGATGTTATAGATGGCGTAGCTGAAATGGTGCAGGAGGTACAGATTGAAGCCACATTTCCTGATGGCACCAAGCTGGTGACGGTGCATCAACCTATTCGTTAAGCATGCGATAAGTGTATTTCATCTTTTAGGGTAAATTCATACCGACTAACCTGGCAAAATTAATCGGTCATATTGGTAGAGTAACAGGACATTTTTATGATTCCCGGAGAATATATTCTGGCAGATACAGATATTGTGGCTAACCAAAACCGCCGTACGCTATCAATCACTGTGGTTAACAGTGGCGACCGTCCGATCCAAGTTGGTTCACACTATCACTTTTATGAAAGCAACGCTGCATTAAAATTTGCTCGCGAGCAGACTAAAGGCATGCGACTAAACATACCCTCTGGTAATGCAATGCGTTTTGAACCGGGGGAAGCCAAAACGGTGGAACTAACAGAGTTTGGTGGTCGAAGAATGATATTTGGTTTTCATAACGCCGTGAATGGCAAAATTAGCTCTGATTGAGGTTGGTTTTAAATTGTAAGTAAGCCCTCGCAAGCAGACATAAACTTATAGCTGTTTTGATTGAATCTTTGTCCATATAGAAGATAAATATTGAAACAGCATGAAATAGAGAATAATGACATGAGCTTAAATATTTCCCGTCAACAGTATGTTGCCAATTACGGTCCCACTATCGGAGACAAAGTTCGCCTAGGCGATACCGAGTTATTGGCCGAAGTTGAATGTGATTTACTCACGTATGGAGATGAAGGTAAGTTTGGCGGTGGTAAATCTATTCGTGATGGCATGGCACAATCGGCAACAGCGCCGCGCAACAATCCCAATGTGCTCGATTTAGTGATCACCAATGTACTAATCATCGATTACTGGGGCATTGTCAAAGCTGATATTGGTATACGTGATGGCAAAATCGTTGGGGTGGGTCAGGCTGGTAATCCTGATACCATGGATGGTGTCAGTCCGAATATGATTATTGGTGCATCTACTGAAGTGCATAATGGAGCCAATTTGATTGCTACTGCTGGCGGAATTGATACCCATATTCACTTTATTTCACCCCAGCAGATTACCCATGCCATTGAATCCGGTATCACAACGATGATTGGTGGCGGTACAGGACCTGCGGACGGCACTAATGCGACTACGGTGACACCGGGGGCATGGCATATTGAAAAAATGTTGCAAGCTGCCGAACAGGCTCCTGTCAACCTTGGCTTTTTCGGAAAAGGCAATTGCGCCAGTCTTGAACCCTTGCGCGAGCAGATTGCCGCTGGGGCATTGGGCTTAAAAATTCATGAAGACTGGGGTGCTACAGCTGCGGTCATTGATGCATCATTACAAGTTGCAGATGAAATGGATGTGCAGGTGGCGATCCATACCGATACCCTAAATGAAGGTGGATTTCTAGAAGACACCATGCAAGCCATTGATGGCAGAGTCATCCATACCTTCCACACTGAAGGAGCTGGGGGTGGTCACGCGCCTGATATTATCAAAGCAGCTATGTACCCGAATGTTTTACCAGCTTCCACCAATCCGACTCGTCCCTTTACGGTCAATACCATTGATGAACATCTGGATATGCTGATGGTGTGTCACCATTTGGATAAAAACGTTGCCGAAGATGTGGCCTTTGCCGATTCACGTATTCGTCCTGAAACCATTGCTGCTGAAGATATCCTGCATGATATGGGGGTCTTTTCAATCATGAGTTCAGATTCACAGGCGATGGGACGGGTAGCAGAGGTGATTTTACGTACCTGGCAGACCGCAGACAAAATGAAGCGGCAGCGTGGACGTCTGGCTGAAGAAACGGGTGCCAACGATAATTTTCGCATCAAACGCTATCTGGCTAAATACACCATCAATCCTGCGATTGCTCAAGGTATTAGTGACTATGTTGGTTCAATTGAAGCAGGTAAATTGGCGGATATTGTCTTGTGGAAACCGGCGTTTTTCGGAGTAAAACCAGAAATCATCATTAAAGGTGGGGCCATTAGCTTTGCACGAATGGGTGACCCAAATGCTTCTATCCCGACACCGCAGCCGGTAATCTACCGTCCTATGTTTGGTGCGTTGGGGCGGGCGGTGCAAGATACAGCCGTATTGTTTGTTTCGCAAACAAGCGTGGAGAATGATATCCGCAGCCAGTATGGCTTAGGCAAACAAACTTTACCGGTGCACAACTGCCGATCTATTGGCAAAAAAGACTTAATTCACAATCATAGCATGCCAGAAATCGATGTTAATCCGGAAACTTATGCAGTGCGGGTTAATGGTGAACATATTACCTGCGAACCCACTGAAGAAGTACCCTTAGCGCAAAGGTATTTTCTGTTTTAGAAATGAATGAATAAACAAAAATGAATTTGATCATCCAAACCATCATTGGCAACCAGCAAAAGCTTAAGCAACAACAGCGGTTGCACACGCAAAAAATAGATACCGTTAGCTTGCAATGGTTTGAAGCAGACCGGCGTATTATCCGCACAACCACAGCTGCAGGACGGGATATTGCTTTTCGTTTGTTGAAAGAAGGACAGCGTTTGCATCATGATGATGTGGTTTATCTGGATAAACAACTGGCGATTGTGGTGCAGATCGAGCCAAGTGAAGTAATGGTGCTGGCACCACAGACTTTGCCTGAGATGGCACGTGCCTGCTATGAAATCGGTAATAAACATACCCCTTTATTTTTAGATGGCAATGAATTATTGCTGCCGTTTGATAAACCATTATTTGAATGGTTACAGGCAGCCGGTTTTGCCCCAGTACGCCAGCAACG
>CALYOS010000037.1 GCA_945267035.1 uncultured Neisseriaceae bacterium
AACTCGCGACCTCAACCTTGGCAAGGTTGCGCTCTACCAACTGAGCTATTCCCGCTTAGTTCATTCGTGTTGAATGAAGAGCATCATTATAGCGATGAAAAAAATTGTGTCAAGGCTGAACAGCAATTACAACATATATTTTTTACTTTCGTTTTGATTTTATGCTTTAAATTCTTTTGCCGCCATTTTTAAATAATACAGCATCGACCAAATAGTCAAAACACAGGCAATCAACATCAGCAAATTACCTAATTGCGAAAGATTATTTGGATTGGTGATGGTGGCGGAAGACAATAGAAGTAGAAAAATAGCTGCCATTTGCGCTGCAGTTTTAAATTTACCTATTTGGGCAACGGCTACATTATTGCGCTTGCCTTGTTGTGCCATCCATTCCCGCAAAGCAGATATGGTAATTTCGCGTCCAATAATAATCATGGCAAAAATGGCGTAAGTACGTCCAGTGGCTACAAGTAATATCAGTGCTACTGCAACCATTAATTTATCTGCTACCGGATCAAGAAAAGCGCCAAAATTAGAGGTTTGCCCCCAGCGTCGAGCTAAATAACCATCAAACCAGTCGGTCACCGCAGCGGCCGCGAAAAAGAAGGCTGCCAGCCAATTAATAATTTGTTGATTACTTACCCAATTGGCAGGTAGATAAAATAATAAAGTAAAAATAGGAATAAAGAGGATACGCAACCATGTGAGCAATATCGGGAAATTCCAAGGCATGACGTGCTGTTCCTGAGATTGAATAATAGAGTTTGGTGATATGATACCTGTTTAAATAGAGTTGTGGATGTTTTTATTTAATCTAGCTTGTTAACCAGTTAAATTAACCAACATAAACATTCTGGAAACCATCATTGAGTTTGAAGCATTTGCTCAGCCCGTTTCGACTAAACAGAAGCAGTACTGTCATCAGTACTTACGGCAATACTGCTTTGTTTAGGTTTATCGAAGACTTATTTCACCCAGTGTTTGTAGGCTCCATAACCGGCAGCATCCATTTCTTCATAAGGAATAAATTTCAAACTGGCGCCATTGATACAGTATCGCATGCCCCCTCGATCTTCTGGTCCGTCGTTAAATACATGACCCAGATGTGAATCGGCTTGTTGACTACGAATTTCTGTACGTTCTCTGCCAAGACTATGATCACTATGTTCAGTAACCGCATCATTTTGTATAGGCTGGCTGAAAGCAGGCCAGCCACACCCGGAATTAAATTTGTCTTTAGAACTGAAGAGTGGTTCACCGCTGACAATATCAACATATATCCCCGGCGCAAACAATTCATCATATTCATGGCTGAACGGACGCTCTGTGCCAGCATGTTGAGTAATCTCAAAACTTTCTTGACCTATTTTTTGGCGTAGTGTTTCCGCATCTGGTTTATGAAAATTTTGAGCATCATAATGTTCTGTATGAGGTTCATATTCGGGTAACGACGGTAACGGATCGGCCGCTTTACTGATGTCAATGTGGCAGTAACCGCCTGGATTTTTATCCAGATATTCCTGATGATATTCTTCTGCCGGAAAATATTGTTCAAGAGGTAGATTTTCCACTACGATCGGTGCTTTATATCGACCTTGCTCGGCATTAATGGTCGCCTGAATGATGTCACGATCAGCAGGATCAGTATAATAAATGCCGCTGCGATATTGAGTACCAACATCATGAGCCTGTCGGTTTAAGGTAGTTGGATCGATGACACGGAAAAAATGGCGTAAAATATCAGTCAACGAAATGATATCGGCGTCGTATTCCACTTTTATGGTTTCCGCATGACCAGTATTTTGCTGGCAAACCTGCTCATAGGTAGGGTTTTCGGTGTGACCATTGGCATAACCTACTTCAGTTTTCAACACACCGTTAATTCTTTTAAAATAACCTTCCATACCCCAAAAACAACCGCCTGCCAGATAAATAATTTTTTTATTCATGATGTTAATAATTTCCTTTGCGAGGTACGTACATCTATGCTATCACTAGCAACAGGAGAATAAAAGTTTTAGTTTTGCTTACTTATGTATTGATGATATAAAATATGTTTATATCTATTTAAATCTGTTTGATTAGGAAAAATAAGTTTACTTATGAGTATTATTACTTATTTACGACCGGCTCGACCGGAGGATTGTGAAAATATTTATAATGCTCATCGTTATGCTGTGCAATATACCTGTGCGCGTAAATATGACGAAAAAGTTTTACGAGCATGGTTAGCACTTCTCAATATTGATAGTTATTTGCAAACGATGGCTGATCCTGAAAAAGCATTGTGGATTGTTGACTACAAAGGGCATATTCAGGGTTTTTTTCAGCTAGATCTGCAAGAAGCTCAATTAGATGCTTTATATGTACATCCTTTTGTCCATAATCAAGGTTTGGGCACAGCATTATTACAGCGAGCGGAGTATTTGGCCAATCAAGCCAGCTTAGGCTTATTAAAATTATATGCCTCATTAAATTCAGTAAAATTCTACGAAATTAATGGCTACGACTCATTGGGCGAGTATGAATTGCCGTTAAATACCGAAGTAACAGTTAATTGTTTATTGATGAGAAAATATCTAATTGATTAGATAATAGCCGTTGGCAATATGAATACTCATCTTGTTGCCTGATCACTACTCAAACTAGTCCACAGCAACAAATTTTTATTCATATTGCAGTAGAAATTATTTTGCTTAAATTTTAATCAATAATATTTTTGTTAATATATACAAATGGTTATTATACTTATCCCCAGCATTTACCGAGACTGCTCAACACAAAACGTGATTTAAACAATCCATTTTTGCCTAAATTTTAAGCAAGGAAATAATTGATTGTTAAAACAGTCTTGTATCAGAATTATCCACATATTGTGAGCATAGATTTACGCTGAAATATGTGAACAGGTAAATAGCCAAAACCTGAAATGAGGGAAACAAGTCCACCCAGAAATTGGCTTGCCAGTTAAGGTGTGTCCTGACACAATAGCTCTTTATCAAAAAAAAACTATTCTTATGAAATGTCCTTTTTGCCTGCATGCCAATACTCAGGTTATTGATACGCGATTAAGTGAGGGCAGTAATAGTATTCGCCGACGCCGTCGATGTATGTCTTGTGACAGTCGCTTCAGTACCCTTGAAGCAGTAGAAATGAGAATGCCATTGATTATTAAACGCACCGGCGAAAAAGTGCTCTTTGATCCGGCAAAATTGTTTACCAGTATCAGCAGAGCTTTACATAAGCGGCCAGTCGATCAAGATACCATTGAAACAGTGGTGTCCGAAATAGAAACCAAACTTTATCACATGGGCGTTAAAGAAGTTCCTAGTCAGCTTATCGGTGATATGATTCTGGCTTCACTGGTGAAATTAGATGAAGTTGCATATGTCCGTTTTGCCTCTGTTTATAAAAGTTTTCATGACGTGTCTGAGTTTACTCAGGTCATCGCCTCACTGAAAAAACAAAGTTGATAAAATTTCGTCATATGCGCTCCTGAATTTGCCTCAAGGCAAAGCTGCAAGGGAAGATAATTCTTGTTATACTTTGCTAATATTTTGTCCAGTCCTGAAAGCTTATAAGAGATCATGTTGAAATCACGTATATATTTGTGGGTTGCTATCGCGTTAATCAGCTTATCTGCCTGTAAAGAAAATGAAACCTCAGTAACACTGAGTGGTAGTGATGCAGCTATTGCCAGTAACACAGCTGTGGCCAGCTCTGAAAATAATGTAGCCACAACACAGACTCTAAGCAGTCGTGATGAAAAACTATCTATAGTGGTTGATGGCAATTTTGTTGACGAAATGGATGATGCGGAAAATCGCGTGCTTAAAGACGATCTGGCTACGCTGATACTATTGCAGTATGATGAAAAAAGTAATATTACCCTCGTTGCTAATGATCTCGGCCCGCTTAAAATCGAGGCAAAAGACTACTTTGCCAACTTGGTAGATAGCCTTAAAAAATCAACTTCTCTAAAATCTTTGGATGTAGGCATTGCTACTGACAATCGCATCAACTATCGCATTAGTCATGAAGCCAATGGCGTGATCTTAAACGAAAGCTGCGTAGCCATCGTTGCAAATAATAACCTCTATTCAGTGTGTGCAACCAGTGATACAGCCAAACCCGATGCCCTGGCGGCCACATTGAAAACCATCAATATCAATAATTAAACAATGTACTTTTCTACACTTGATGAAAAGTTTATGCAAATCGCTCTTGATCTTGCTTGGCAAGGGCGATTTTCAACGAGTCCTAATCCCCGTGTTGGTTGTGTCATTGCTCAGGGTGAGCAGATCGTAGGTCAAGGATTTCATGTCTATACCGGTGAACCCCATGCAGAAAGACATGCATTAAATCAGGCTGGTCATTTCGCTGCTGGAGCAACCGCGTATGTTACCTTAGAACCATGTAGTCATACAGGACGAACAGGTCCGTGCGCACAGGCATTAATTGATGCAGGTATATCCCGTGTTGTGATGGCTATGACAGACCCAAATCCATTGGTACAGGGTAAAGGGCGTGCCATGTTACAACGAGCGGGAATTGAGGTCAGTAGCGGATTATTAGCCCAACAAGCCAGAATGCTGAATGTAGGCTTTCTTTCCAGAATTGAACGACAACGACCCTACATTCGCTTAAAAGTGGCTGCTTCATTGGATAGTAAAACCGCCTTAAGCAATGGTGACAGCAAATGGATAACGGGTGAAGCTGCACGCGATGATGTACAAACCCTACGGGCAGAAAGCTGTGCAATTCTAACTGGTATCAATACTGTTCTTGCTGATAATCCACACTTAAATGTACGACGTTTTAATACCATACGTCAGCCAATAAGAATTATTTTGGACAGTCGTTTACGCCTGACAGTCAATCATCATGTCATCAGTGATAGCAATAGTCCAACCCTAATCATCACCACAGTACAAGACACGGAAAAAAAGGCTGCTTTTACACCATATGATCATGTTTCCATCATTACAGTCCCAGCTGACCAGCATGGTAGGATAGATTTGAATCAACTATGGCCAGCGTTGGCTCAGCGTCAAATCGGTATGATCTTAGTTGAAGCTGGTTTAACCCTCAATTCCGCCTTACTAAATTCTAAAGTAGTAGATGAAATCATTTACTATCAAGCACCAAAATTTTTGGGTCAATCAGCGAAAAATGCGTTTTCTTTGGCAGAAGACCCGCAAGCACTGCATAAAAGCGAATGGAATACCATGGCTTTGGATATAGTCGGTACTGATTGTCGCTGGCAGTTACAGCACACCGAGACCTCACTATGGGCAAATGGCATAGATATTTATAGCGATTAACAGACTGGTCAACAAATTGGATTTGATGATCACAATCCAAATATCAATTGACAATTGCTTGGGCTATTAAATCAACATGATCAAAAATCATTAAACAACTATTAACCCCGTTATATATAGCGAATCGAAACATAAGGCGTGCTATGCGTATTCTACTAACCGGCTCACAAGGACAGCTAGGAACTTGTTTAAAAGAGCGTTTTCCAGAAGAGTGGGAAATCATCGCTTGCGATTCCCAAACCTTAGACATCACTGATGCTCAAAATGTATTGAATATGGTCAAAACATTTGAACCTAAAGTGATTATCAATGCAGCAGCATATACCAAAGTTGATGCGGCTGAGACAAATAGCGAGCAGGCTTTTGCAGTGAATGCAACAGGTACCCTGAATCTGGCTATGGCTGCCAAAAGCATTGGTGGACGGTTGATCCATGTATCAACTGAACAAGTATTTGATGGGCACCAGCAAATACCACTGAATGAAAATATGGCTCCTAATCCGATAAATGTTTACGGACAAAGCAAACTGGCTGGTGAGCTTTTGGCATTACATGCTCATATCGATACCGCTATTGTGCGCACATCTTGGGTTTACAGTGAACACGGGCACAATTTTGTTAAAGTAATGTTGAATAAAGGTCTTGAAATGCTCAAAATGCGGGTAGTAGATGATCAAATCGGCTGCCCGACTTATGCCGGTGATTTAGCCGAAGCAATCATTAAACTTGTTCAATTAAAGCATTCACCCCGTGGTTTATTGCATTTTGCAGGAGACCAACAGATGAGTTGGGCTGACTTCGCTCATCAAATATTTACTTTAGCTGCAGAAAAAAAACAGTCATATCGACAGGTTAGTGTTGAACGTATTCGAACGGCCGATTATCAGTGTGCAGCCAAGCGCCCTGCATATGGTGTTTTGGATAGCACTACCTTAAACAAGCTTCTTGACCAACCCATAGTGTCTACACCTTTAGCACATGTTATTGCTAAATTGATCGATTAACCCCAACAAAAAACGGACATGAAAATGTCCGTTTTATCATTTTATTTACGCATGTCGTGGTGTTCAATCGTATATCCAGCATTGCGATATGTTCTAAATCGCTGCCGAGCAGCAGTTAAAGCATCCAGATCAGCACTAACCAGCTCTAATATTCGCTGAGGAGGTTGAGGTGCATTACACCAATAGATATCAGCTAAATTAATCACCACCCTGTTTTCCGACAGTTCAGGCAATTCATCACCGCATGCTAAAAGCACAGCCGGTAAATCTCCTCTTAGATTTTGTCCGCCAAGCCATATTTCATGGGGTATAAAACTAATCGGATCAAAAGCCCATAAAGCCTGATCAAATTGTTGCACTTGTTCTGCATCCTCTAGCCAGACCAAGACCTTTTGACCACTTTTAAACACTTTTTGTGTCAGCCGGCAGGCAAAATCTGACAAATCAGACAGGTGGGTGTAAAAAGTAGTGGTGGCCATTATTTCTCATCTTCCGCCATATTGCTGTAAGAATTCCAGCAAAAGTGGCACAGGACGACCAGTAGCTCCTTTATTACTGCCAGATTGCCATGCAGTTCCAGCAATATCCAAGTGAGCCCAAGGATAGTTTTCCGTAAAATAAGATAAAAAGGCAGCTGCGGTTATCGTTCCGGCAGGTCGCCCACCTATATTTTGTAAATCGGCAAAATTGGATTTTAGCTGTTCCTTATATTCATCATATAAGGGTAACTGCCAGGTTTTATCATTACTTATTTTTGCGGCATTTAAAAGTTGATCGACTAAATCCTGATGATTTCCCATGACTCCTTGTGCCACATGCCCCAGAGCAATAATGCAGGCACCCGTCAGAGTGGCAACATCAATCACCGCTGCCGGATTAAATCGCTCTGCATAAGTTAAAGCGTCACATAAAATCAGGCGACCTTCTGCATCGGTATTTAAAACCTCAATAGTCAAACCATTCATCGATTGAATAATATCACCAGGCTTCAGCGCATTTCCTGCTGGCATATTTTCACAGGTAGGAATCACCGCCACCAGATTAATAGGCAACTTAAGCTTGACTGCGGCAGCAAAAGTGCCAATGACCGTTGCTGCACCGCACATATCATATTTCATCTCATCCATTGAGGCACCCGGTTTGAGTGAAATACCTCCTGAGTCAAAACTAATCCCTTTACCCACCAACACTATTGGTTTATCTTGACTATTTTGGGCACCATAATAGCTCAGTTCAATCAGCCGTGCACCTGCAGAACTGCCTTTAGCTACTGCCATAAAAGCATTCATTCCCAACTTCTCTATCTCATCTTCCGCCATGATTTTCGATGAGGCGCCTAGTTGAGTAGCAAGATTAACAGCAGCATCAGCAAGATAGCTTGGGGTACAAATATTAGCTGGGGAGTTGCCCAGATCCTTGCAAATATTCATACCAAAGACAATCGCCTCAGCTTTCTGTAAAGTTTCATGGACAGCAAAATTAGAGTAATAATTCACCGTAGATAGCATACAGGTACTTGACTTACGCTTGAAAGAATCAAATTGATAAGTTGCCTGTTCGGTAGCAATAGTAAAAGCCTCCACCCATTTTTGAGTTTCAGATTCGTTTAACCGAGTTAAATCAACATCTATTACAGCTTGCTCTTTAGCCCATTTAGCAGCAGTAATGGCTAAAGTCTGAATTGCCGCATAATCATCATTTTTAATTTTAGCTATGGCCACAGATCGCACAGATTCTTGTTCCAACCAATCTGCTGAACAAAAATCCTTTTCTTGTTCAACTAACTGCTTATTAAGTATTTCGGCAGGATAATCAGTGACAACAGCATTTTCCGTGCAAATAATCAGTAAAGAATCCATGCGTTGCGGCTGCAATTGTTCTACTTTTATGCTAAATTCCATCTTTTAATCTTTCATGACTTGATAAAGGCGTACATCTGCTTGATTATATCCCTATACAGGATAAAGTATCCCTAATTGTAACTCATGCTGCCATCAAAACGATATGCAGCCTAATTATAGAAATTTTATGATCTATCGACGCCAATTTATTAAAGAACTATCATGGACGGCAGTAGGAATATTTTTAATCTTACTAGTCGTGCTGGTGACTACTCAAACCATTAATCTTTTGGGCAGGGCAGCCTCAGGAAGAGTTGCCATCGATGCAGTAACCACCTTGATAGGCTTTTGGACCATTGGCTTAACCCCCGTCTTATTGATATTGACCGCATATATCAGCATCCTCTCTGTGTTGACCCGTTACTGGCGTGACAGCGAGATGGTAATATGGTTGTCCTGTGGGTTATCACTGCGTAACTGGATTGTCCCTTTACTAAAATTTGCTGTGCCATTTGCCGTATTAGTAGCCTTAGTTTCCATGCTAATTCAACCTTGGGCAGAATGGCGTAGTCGAGAATTTGCCGAATTATTAAAACAAAAACAAGAATTATCCCTCATAGAGCCCGGTGTTTTTCGCGAAATAGGCAAAAGCCACCCGCGGATTTATTTTATCGAATCATTTAATGCCGATACCGGCCAAGGAAAAAATCTGTTTGTTCGTGAAAAAGAAAAAAATGGCAAAGACAGTACCATCTTTGCCAAACGTGGCGAATTCACTCAGGATGGAGAAAAACGCATTTTGATATTAGAAGATGGATATCGCTATAGCGGGACGCCAGGCCGAGCTGATTATGAGCGCGTAGCCTTCTCCAAAATGACCCTAATTATCAGCGTCAATACCTTAGTAATTGACCCCAAACAAAATCGACATACCATTTCCACTTCAGCATTATTAGCGAGCGACAAGCCAGCATACAAAGCAGAATTAATGTGGCGCATATCCCTGCCTATAAGCGTATTAATATTGTCATTAATGGCTTTGCCTTTATCGTATTTTAATCCACGTACCGGCCATACCTACAATATACTTATAGCTATTGTTATATTCCTAATTTATCAAAACGGTCTAACCTTTCTGCGAGATCTGGTAGAAGACGGACGTTTACCGATGTGGCTTGGTCTAGTGCCTATGCATTTGATCATGTTTCTATTATTTTTACTCCTGCTTCGTTGGCGTGACCGACCCGCCGCTCCTTTACGCACCGCATTGACTTCCTTGATAGGAGGGCATTGATAATGCGATTACTCAATCGTTACATGTTTAGCCAGCTTACTGTGTGTACAGTTTACGCTTTACTGGCTTTGATCAGCTTGTACGGCTTTTTCGATATCATGGGTGAAATTAGCCATGTTGGTGATGGGAGCTATACCGCATTAAAAATGCTGTACTATGTTATGTTACTGGTTCCTGCCCATGCCTATGAGCTCATGCCACTGGCCGTATTGGTAGGAGCATTGATTTGTTTGAGTCAGATGGCTTCTCATAGCGAGTTAACCGTCATCAGAACCAGCGGCATCAGCCTGATGAGTATCATTGGAATGTTGTTACAATTTGGCTTAACCTTTGCGGTGTTAACTGCCGTACTGGGTGAAATCATTGTGCCTAAATCTGGACCCTACGCAGAGCAATATCAGTTGCATGCTCGGCAAAACACCATCAGTTCAGGGGAGAGTGGCATCTGGCTGAAGCAGGGTGCCGATATCATCAATATTGCTGAAATGTTGCCTGATGGCACCCTAAAAGACATCACCATATATCAACATAATGATCAATTTCAACTGACTCAGACCCTACATGCAGATAAAGTTAAAGTAGTAAGCGCTCATCAGACTAATAAATCGCAATGGCACTTGCTTGGCGTGACACAAACCCAATTAGAATCAAATAAAGTGGTCGCCTCTCATTTGGATAAATTGGACTGGAAAATCTTAATCAATCATCAGTTGCTTAACGTGTTATTGATCACACCAGAACAAATGTCCATCAATGCATTATCCACTTATATCAAACATCTTAAAAATAACCATCAACAGACAACACGCTATCAATTGGCTTGGTGGCGGAAAATCGCTTATCCACTAGCTTGTATGGTGATGGCACTTGTCGCTTTAGCATTTACACCTCAGCAAAACCGCCGGGGCAATATGGGATTGAAACTATTTTATGGTATCAGCTTAGGATTACTTTTCCATTTTTCAGGCCGTTTATTTGGCTTTACTAGCCAATTATATGCCGTTCCTACTCCTGTAGCCGCATTTTTGCCGACACTGTTATTCCTATGTTTGGCCATTTATCTGATCAGAAGACAGGAAAAACGTTAGTTACACCATCTCGAATATCATGGTTTAGTTATCTCCCCATCTTGATAATTAAACCAAAATGCAATATGCATAATTTGTGGATGAGCTGAGCGATATGAAAAATGAGTAATATTACCAGAAAGATTGGTGCTATTTAAATTGTACGGTTATATCAATAATTAAACGGAAATTCTGTGCTGTATAGAAATGGATAAATTTTATTTCATTCTTATTAATCTTACCCAATCATGATTAAATAACGAATTGAATTGGTATGTTCGATTGAAAACAAATTGACTAATCAGCCAAATTATTTGATTCCAATACTTATTCAACTTTTTTAAAGCTATTTAAAATATCATTAACCATCATAATTTATATAAATCTTTTATATCAGCTTATTATCTAAAACTAAAATTTATCTTACCTTTAGATATAATACTAATTAAACCGGATCTGCTATTCAACCCTCAATTTACTATACTTGGGTAAAATGATATATACAGTCATTATTCAAAAAAAATAAATATTATATTTCATTGATTAACCAAATAACTTGGTAAAAATCATGCTGATCCAATCATAAATAAACCTACCTAAGACAACACACAAAAATAGTATTTATCTTTAAATTGACTACTTTGCAATTTATACAGTATTAACGCTTTATTAAGCATTACTAGACTATTCATCTACTTATAGGAAAATATCATTTATTACTAATTATTTCTACCAATCTCAAACAGCTCTGAAGGGAAGTTTGAAGTTATTTTTTTCTCTATTGTGTTAACACAGCAAAATTCTTTCAATCATCAAAAAATTAAAAAACTTTATTTTCAGTAGATTAATGATTACAGTAGAAAGCTAATCGATGCATGAAAATAACAAAGAAAACGTTAGGGCAGAGTTAAATAATTAACTTTAACCGTTGAATTTACTCACTGGATCAATTTAAATAATTATTTGGATAAAATCCACATGACTACAAATAAGACCTGATTTAATACCTGTATAATAATTGACGAATTTTTAATTGTTCCTTTGGTTGAGAAAGAGTACCCGAACTTTGCAGAAGCTGAATATAATAAGTAATATAATTATACTGTGCTTGAGCTAATTTTTGCTCAGCATCTGCTTTAGACTGTATTGCCTGTAACTCATCCAGATTACTACGAACACCAACCTTACGTCCTAATTTAGTCGCTTCGAGTTTAACCGAATTTGCTTTCAATAATTGTTGCTGTGCCTTAATCTGATACAAACTTCCGAGTGTATTTTGATAGGCTTGATTAATATTCAATTCAATCTTACGTTCAGTAGCGATTAATAAAAACTTATTTTGTTGTTCTTTTGCCGCTGCCTCCTGAGTTTTGCTGTGGATTAACCCTCCATTGAAAATAGGTACCGTAAATTGAGCCGATACCGTTCCACCTTTACTCCGAGTACCATGATTTAATCCATAAAACTGTTGAATCTGATGATTATCCTGATAGCCACCATTTAGAGTAAGTTTAGGCCATTTTTCCGCTTTTGCTCCGATAAAAGCTTGCTTAGCGTTTTCCAAGGTCAGAATTTGTTGTTGCCATTGAGGATTATTGGTTCTAGCCAAATTTAACCAATCTGATTTGGACGTTTTACCGAGTAAATCCCCAAAATTAATATTTTTTAGACGTTTAATTTTCTTTGGTTCCAAGCCAGTTATATTGGTTAAATTGTTTTGTGCAACCAATAATTCAGTCATCACATTGATTTTTTTAGCTCGAGCCCCTTCATAACCCGCTTGTGCTTCATTTGTATCAACAATAGTGGCTGCACCCTTATTAAACATGGCTAAGGATTGTTTGATCTGCAATGCATAAGCCTCTTGTTCCTTATCGATCGAAACCAATTGATCTTCCAGCATCAAAACTTGAAAATAAGCTTTTGCAGTTTCGTAAAGTAAATTGTCTTTGACCATAGCAAGTTGCCAGTCAGCCATTTTGGCCACAATTTTACCTTGTTGATATTGTGACCATTTAGCCTTATCGAATAAAGTTTGACTTGCCTGTACATTCCAACCATGTGATTGGGTTGTACTGGATAGAGAAGAGGGCTGTTTTTGATAGACATAATTAGCATTAACTTGAGGCAAAAGTCCTGATCGAGCTTGAGCCAGTTGTTCTCTTTGCGCATCCCGCTCACTTCGAGCTGCAGCATATTCTGCAGAATAGTCTAAAGCTGCCTCCCATGCTTCAAATAAATCGAAAGCATGTACATCATTAGGCATAAACCAGATAGAACCTATCAGACAAAATGTAAATATTGAAGATACAAAACCTTTTTGCATTAACGTTCTCGCAAACTTTCATCAATTTTAGTTTGAAGCGGACTTAAAAGATAAGTGATAACTCGGCGTTTACCCGTCTTAATTTCGGCCGTGACATTCATCCCAGCCGTTAAATTCACTTTTTTCCCGTCAATCATCAAATAATTTTTATCCAGAACAATAGTTACGGCAAAAACCAGTCCTAATTTCTCATCTTCTATAGCATCAAAACTGACATTTTTAACCTTACCAGTCAAATAGCCATATCGCGTATAAGGAAACGATTCAATTTTAATAATGGCTTCCTGATTTGCTTTAACAAAACCTATATCCTTATTGGGTAATAAAGCCTCTATTTCCATCTGATCCTGATCAGGAACCACAACCATAATTTGCTGTGCTGCTGTAACAACGCCACCTACAGTATGTGTAGAGAGCTGTTGTACAGTCCCATCTACCGGCGATTTTAAAGTCATTAATTGTTTACGTTGCAAGGCTTTTTCTGTTTCTTGCTTTAATTGTTCGATAGTTTCATTGGCTTGACGTAATTGATCAAGCAGATCTCGTTTGAGCGTTCTAGTATTGAGTAGCCGATTTTGTTCGGCCTCACGAATGCTTTCTCTTATTTGTACCACTTGACTACGTTGACTAGCTAAATCATTTTTATTTTGTACCAATTTACTTTGTTGTTCGTAATAAGCATGCTTAGAAACAAAATTTTGCCCTAACAGATCCTTGTAGTCAGAAGTACGACTTTGCTCAATTGCCGTTGTTTGCTCCAGCTTACGAACTTGAGATAAAGTACCTTGTAATTGCGCCCGATGCTCACGCAATACTGTCTGTAATTGAGCATCTTGAGTAAACCAGGTTTGAAACTGATTAACAGCCAAAGACTGAGCTTCAATTAGCTGATCAGGATCTAAATGCCATTGCTCTGCCAGAGCATGATCTAAATCAGGTGGTTGGCGATGATCAATCGCCCGTATCACGGCTTCCAGACGGAGTTTATTAACACGCGCTGCTTTTAAGGATTTTTCTGACTGAGCATAATCACTGTCAGAGCCGATACCACTGAGTTCTACTAAAACCTGCCCCTGTTTGACATGAGCACCATTTTTGACAGCTATCTTATCAACTACAGAAGTTTCTAACGGTTGGATAACCTTACTTCGTCCTCCCAAAGTTGTTTTACCCATGGCGACAGCCACAATATCCAGTTTACCTATCAACGACCACAATAAAGCAATAATGGCAAAGATAATAATGAGTCTTGCTGTCCATTTGGGTGCAGCAGATATTGGCGTTTCCGTTAATTCAAGATGAGCAGGTAAAAAAGCTCGTTCATCCTCATCACGTTTAGGCGGATCGAGTTGAAAACGCACAGCCCAAACATTTTTCCAGACTGTAGAATAACGTTGAAAAAAATCTTTACATGCTTGAAAACGAATACCCATATATTAATTTCTTATTTTGATTGTGACTTAGCTATTCTGAAGTTGATACAAATATCGGTAATAACCATCTGGCTTGGCTAATAATGCCTGATGAGTTCCTTCCTCAACGATGACACCCTTATCCATTGCAATAATTCGATCGGCCATACGCACAGTGGATAATCGATGAGCAATGATCAGAACAGTGCGACCTTTACATATTGCTTGCATATTTTGCATAATTGCCCGTTCAGATTCATAATCGAGCGCACTGGTGGCTTCATCAAATATCAGAATACGAGGATTGCCCACCAATGCCCGCGCAATGGCAATTCGCTGTTTTTGCCCCCCCGAGAGCCCCGAACCTTGTTCACCAACTATCGTATCGTAACCTTCGGGCAATTCCATGATAAAATCATGAGCACCGGCCATTTTGGCAGCATACGTAATTTTCTCTAATGCCATACCAGGATCCGCTAAAGCAATATTGGCTCTAATACTTTGGTTAAGTAAAACATTCTCCTGTAATACCACCCCAATTTGACGTCGCAGCCAACTAGGATCGGCTAAAGCCAAATCGTTCCCATCGACTAAAACCCGACCTCGTTCCGGTACATATAATCGCTGCACCAGCTTAGTTAAAGTGGATTTTCCAGATCCAGATCTGCCAACTATGCCTAAAATTTCTCCAGCCTTAATCGTTAAATTTAGATCGCGCAAAATTTCAGCACCATCAGGACGATAGCGAAAAGAAATTTTTTCAAAATCAATCTGCCCTTTGATATTGGGGAGTGCCATGCGAGAGGTTGGATTTTCGGTCGGCGTATTCAAAATATCCCCAAGACGAGCCACAGAGATACCGACTTGCTGAAAGTCTTGCCACAATTGCGCTAATCTGATTACCGGAGCTGCCACCTGACCTGCTAACATGTTAAATGCAATCAATTGACCTACAGTCAGCTTTCCATTTATCACTAAATGCGCCCCAAGCCATAACGTAATTACCGTCACCAACTTCTGAATCAACTGAACACCCTGCTGACCCACTGTAGCCAAACGAGCTACCCGAAAGCCTGAACTTACATATGCAGCAAGCTGTTGATCCCAGCGTCTAGTCATCTGCGGTTCCACCGCCATGGCTTTAATAGTGCCAATTGCTGTTACTGATTCAACCAGAAAAGATTGATTATCTGCATTCCGCGCAAATTTATCATTTAGCCGTGAGCGCAAAATCGGACTGATGGTTGCAGACCAAAAGGCATAACAAGGTAAAGAAATCAGCACAACCAAAGTTAACCAGCCACTATAAAACCACATCACCAGTAAGAAAATAAAAGAAAAACACAGATCTAGTACCGAAGTTAAAGCCTGACCAGTTAAAAAATTGCGTATTTGCTCCAGTTCACGTACCCGGGCTACAGTATCGCCAACCCGTCTAGATTCAAAATAAGCGATAGGCAGACTCAAAAGATGACGGAATAACCTGGCGCCTAATTCCACATCTATTCTCGAAGTGGTGTGAGCAAAAATATAAGTTCTTAAACCACCTAAAATGACATCAAACACAGTGACAACCAGCAATGCAATAGTAATGACATCTAAAGTAGAAAAACCGCGATGTACTAAAACCTTATCCATCACTACCTGAAAAAACATTGGTGTGATTAATGCAAATAACTGAATGACGACAGAAACACCTAAAACTTCCAAAAAAATTCGCCGATATTTAATCACTGCTGGGATAAACCAAGTGAAATCAAATTTAGCTAACTGCCCCAGAATGGATGCGCGCGATGCAACCAAAATAACCTGTCCGGAATAACGTAGGCTAAACTCCTCCTTACTTAAAATCACCGGTTTTCCCAATTCGAGATCCTGAATTAAAAACCGATCGCCATCAATTTTAGCTAACACAAAATGTTGACCATCTTCGCGCCATACCAAAGCTGGTAAAGCTAATAACGACAAACGATCTATTTTTTGCTTCGATAACTTAGCTTTTAACCCTAAGCTCTTAGCGGCTAAAAGCCAATCTTCAACGGTCATTGCGTGATCATGGACATACTGATGTGCAATGTCCTCGCCATTGATGGCGATACCATGGAAATGTGCAATAATCTTCAGAGCAGTGAGTGCTAAATTATGATTATTCGGAACAGGACTAGCAGAGTTATTTATAGGCATTATATGACTCGTCAAACAAAACATCCGAAACCATACGCATAATCAAAGGCTGGAATGTATGTATAACAGATAAAATTACTTGTAAAATTTAATTATAATATACCAAAATAAACAAATGTAAGCTAATATTAATTTTATTGTAATTGGTTTTTGAATATAATGAATACTAATTATTATTTTAAATATATTTTTGAAAATTATTAAAATATATATAAATTAGCCGGTTAGCCATTGATCAATACCAATCCCATAGAAAAAAGCAACTTTAGGTTTGCTATTAATTAGCTGATGTCAGTATAGATTGTTCTAAAAAAAAATTAGATGGAGAAATTTAGACTGATATTAAAGAATATAATTTAAATCAATATCATAATATGCGCACTGGTGCTGTTGAAAGTGAAATGCACATACATAAATTATAGCCAAACAAAATAAAATGTAAACCTATATAAATGTTAATGGACGGATTAAGTTTAATATTTCTGCAATATCTGCTGATTTAAAAAATGGCAGAACGTATAAATTAAAATATAATTTATTAGCAATTTTTGAAATCGAATATTATAGTTTAAGCTTGAAAGTAAATTATTTTTGATTTTAAAGTTTAAATAGTAATTAAAAATAATAAATCTTAATTGAATTTAATATAAAAAGGTAAAAAGCCATAACCAACAAATTAATACAAGATGAGTCTAAGGTAATTATTCTCCATATATGCGTATATAATTGAATAGGGAACAGGTTTATCATTTTAAATAGAGGCTTTGCTACCCATAAAAAATTACTAGCAGGAAATATATATTCTGAAGCAAGATTGGAATTTAAACTAAGAGAAAATAGATATGTTCAAAAAAATTCAAGATTTAGCCAAAAGTAAGCATGAAAATTAACTTTTTTATCCAATTTAAAGCTTATTTCAGTAAGAAGTTGAGATATTGGCATTTTTGGTGCAAACAATGACCTTACTTTAGTTTAAAAAATAATTCTAAAAAATTATTGCTTGCAATAAAAGGGGGAAAAATTTGGTTCCAGATTAATCTGCTCTATACGATTTGGGTATTAACGTGTCTAAATTTATGATAAATTTCAAAAATAATTTGCTTGCACTAAGCCATTATAAAATGGAAAAATAAATTATGTTATTATTTTAACCATTTTAGCCATAAGCAGAATTTATAAATTAACTGAGAAAAAAAACGAATTGATATCAATTTCGATTGATGATATTAATAGTAAATAAATTTTGGATGACAAATTAAATTATTAAATTTCTGTTAAGCATAAATTCTCAACATTATCAAGTAGTAGTAAATTTGCATTGGTAACATCTCTGCATAGAAAAAATGAAGATATATCTGAATCACGAATTAAATCACGAATTAACAGACGTTTTGATGAATAAATTATGAATAGTATTCTATATTACCTGTTTTTCACTCCATTAATTATTATAATTCTTTTCTATTTGTTAATCGTTATTGGCAATGGATTAAATATACATTGGACTAAATTCTGTAGAGCACATCCACGTATAGTCAAAGACCTTAACAAGGTCTTGCTATTATTATTTGTTTTATTTTTGGGTCTACAAATTCGTGATGTGTATTATGTAAAATCCAATAATATTTTTTGGCACATGGTAGTCAAAAAAAACCACAAACCTTTTGATGTGGCACTAACAGAATTTGAAACAAAAAACCGTGAAGGTTATTGTTGGCGGGATAGAAGGTATTACAGTAAGGAAGAACTGTGGTTTAAAGCCATGAAAAGTTTTGTTACAAGAATGTTGTATGAAAATCAATTTTTTATGCAATATGAGCCTTTGGATGCGGGTGATGAGGCTTTTCCAGCAGGTGAATATTGTCATCGAGAAAATGGGTGTTTTGTAACAATGATTTCAAAAAATTTAGATGAACAAAGATTGATAAGAAATAGACTTGTCAATAAAAACAATTTGGAATTACAAAAAAAGCCATTTATAGACAACGATGTCGTGCGAATTTTTAAATCTGCAACAGACAAAAATTTTATAAATGAAGATTTTAAATTTGATAATTATACTATATATCATAAATCTATTTTTAGCCGTTCATCAGTTTTTGACAGTGAAAACTGTTGCCATATTTTAAATAAATCTGAATGGTTTTTGCTTAAGAACAAATACACTTTAAAGGAATATGAAGAGTTTAATGAAGCGTTTGGACAGGAAACGGTTATCCCTGACAATATAGACATTAATTCATGGGGAATAGGAAATTTTTATTTTGCAGTGACAGCGTCCAGGCCAAGAGATGATCACTTTTTTACGGATCATGAAAATAACCTACCTAAAAGGCCTGAGAGAGTGTATTTGATGAATAATTGTGGCGATATTTTATATATGCCGTATTATTCCCCCAAAAGCCTGAAAAAAGGAAAGTTTGAGTTGGTAAAGTAGAGTATGGTTGGCATAATATGTTTCATTTTTTGAGCCCGAAGAAATCTTACCTTGCTATGAAAAAAATTTAGGCTATCTGCGAATAATTGATGGAAGAAAATGAGTGCTTGGTTAGTATTGAGATAGAGTCTATAAAAATGTAAAGCAATAATATTAAATTATCATGTCAAAGATATTTAACATAAAATCAGTAATAAATTGCTGTAGCTAAGATATAAGTTGACGTTTTAGAAAAGAATATTGAGTTTCTTAGTGTCATTGTAATTTTATTGCCCAATATCCATATTTTAATTATTGAATAAACCTAAGTTTTTTTGAATTTTATGTTCTTGGCTGGATGGGCTAGATGGAGAATAAGAATTTATGCAAAAAATTGATTATTTTATAGAAATAATTTTTTTGATTATCATCATTGCTATCATTTTTTACTCAATGCGTGTCGTTTTTCGGATTACTATGATCATGATAGCATGGGTAAAAGTTGATGCCAAAAAAGCATTATTATGTTTAATGTTCTTTGTTTTATTATCTATTTTAATCGTGAGTTTTTTTATTCGCTCTTTTAATAACCAGACTACGCCATATGATTTATGGAATGAAATGAAAACCAAAGATCCTAAACCGAATAATATCCCGCAAGTTGAATATGAGGCTAAAAATAGAAAGGGTTATTGCTGGCGAGATAAAAAATACTATAGTAAAAAAGAACTTTGGTATAAAGCAATGAAAAGCTTAACCGGTCGAATGTTTTATGAAAATAGATATCATGCGTTACATGAGTTACCAGAAAAGGATTGCAATTCTGGAAAAACTTGTAAAGTTGCACGCATTCCAAAAAATTCTGATACAGATAAATTGTTTCAAATCAGACTTAATACTCCTGAATTTTGGGAAAAACTAGATACATTGATAAAAAATAATCAAGCTCAAAGCTGGAACCATCGATCTATTGCAAAATTTGCAAATGATGATTTTATGCTTAACAATTATATTTTAATACATCAATGGAATGATACTAGTAGTTTTTCTTTGTATGACAGCGAGAATTGCTGTAAGGTTTTAAATAAATCTGATTGGTCATTAGTAGCTGAAAATTACATTTTAAAAGAAGGAAACAATGGTGAACGTGTATTTAACCAAGAAGCGAGAATTCCTGTAGATGAAGACATAAATTCCTGGGGGATAGGAAATTATTATTTTGACGTTACCAAATTAGTTTATTCGACTAATAATTTAAAATATAATGATAATACTGAAATATTAGAAGTACAAAAAACTATATTTATAATGAATAATTGTGGCGATATTTTATATAAACCCTACTTTTATTTTGACGAAACTTCCAAAAAAAATGAGAACACTTAAATCTATACAACATCACCGTATAGATAAATTTTGGCTTAATCCACATTGATTTAGTTGTTAGATGCAGTTAATTGTTTCGCCTAAATGCAATAATGGAAATTATTCAAATTTAGTAGACTTAGTAATTAAAACTACCGACATTTATATAAATTAATAAAAAAAAACTATACTTAAATTATGTAAATTATGGTATAAACATCGAACGCAGATAAAATTTAAAGTTAACAGTAATTTAATTATGGTTTATAAATTTCTATAAAGACTTAATCAATTTATCTGAAAAGAAATATTAATTTATATTATTTAAAATTAATATTTATTAACGTTGATGTTGGTATTAAATGAGATATTAAATTTAATAATCATTTTAATAAATTTGGTATCTAAAAATTAATATATTTAACTTTTGTTTTAACTTTATTCTGACCTAATAATTACAATTGAAAGGGAGTATTCTATGGCAGGCCATAAAATATCTAAAAGCGAAGCTGAAGCAATTCGACAATCGATAGAAGTTATACAAAACAAATTACAACTGGGTAATACTACAATATCTACTGGTAAAGAGCTCGCTGATAAAGATAAGAAACATGATGATGTAACACGGGATGCAATTTGTGCCAGTGAAGTAATTGCAATTTTAGGATATGCAAATGCACTAGGTAAACTGGAAAAGAAATCTGGTTTTGGATGGATGGGGAAATTAAACTACGTTGATATGGGTATCAATGCTACAGTTATTGCGCATGATTATCACAAGACCGGGGTAATAGATACTGGGAATATTTGGAATATAGTAGGTTCAGCTTTAACAGTAATAGGAAGTGCTACACTAACTGGAGCTCTAACAGGTGCACCAGTTGGGGGAGTTGGGGCTGCCCCAGGTGCTGTTATCGGAGCTGTTGCTGGAACAGCTTTAGTCGCAGGTGGTATTGCAGCTGCTGTCTACGGAACATGGGCTGGAGAAAAAGTAGATATTGATGCAATGCTAACTGAAACGAAAAAACAAGTATCTGACTTTTTCCAAAAAGAAAGTAAAGAATTTAAAGAAGCATTCAATAAGGGTTGGGACAAGGTTAATGAGGCATTCAAAAATGCTGAGTCAAACTTTGAAACTCTTAAAGAGAATGTTAGCGATTTTATAAAAGATAAAGCTGATAAACTTGCTGATGCACATGAAGAATTTACAGATAAAGTCGGTGAATTATTCAATGATTTATCAGATGCATTAGATGATGCAAAAGATGATTTCGCTGATAAAGTTGGTGATTTATTCAAAGATTTTGCAGATTGGATTTATGACGAAACAGATTGGAATGGTGACATCCCCGGATTTGATGATTTATTAGGTCCAGTTTTTGATTGGGTTCATGATAAAACTGGTTGGAATGGAGATTTACCAGACTTTGGTGACTGGTTTGGCTTGAACCGCGATGGTAAATATTATATTTATGATCCAATAGTTCTAGATTTAGATGGAGATGGGATTGAAACCATAGGTGCCAATGATTTCAATGGAGCGATGTTTGATCATGACAATGACGGTATTCGCACCGCTACTGGTTGGGTCAAATCTGATGATGGTTTTCTTGTAGTTGATCGTAATGGAGATGGTATCATTAATGATGGTTCAGAACTTTTCGGTGATGGTACCTTACTCTCAAATGGAAAATTTGCTAAAAACGGATATGAAGCGTTAGCTGAATTTGATTCAAATGACGATGGCATAATAGATGATAAAGATATAAATTTTAATCAGTTGAAAGTATGGCGTGATTTAAATCAAGATGGTAAAACTGATCAGAATGAAATCTTCTCGCTTGATCAGTTAGGTATTAAATCTTTAAGTCTAAACTATACTAATGCCAACAAAACTTATGATAATGGAAATATTCTAGCGGAGCTGGGTAGTTATGAGACAGTAGATGGTAAAAAACGAGAGATGGGTGATGTCAATTTTAGATTCGATAGTGTTTACAGCGAATTCATTGACCCCATCAAATTGACATCTGAGCAAAAAGCATCCATTAATCTTAAAGGTATTGGGCGTGTCCGTGATTTACGCGAGGCGGCAACCTTATCTAAAAAGCTTAATAATGTTTTGAAAAAATATACCGACGCCACAACCAAAGAAGAGCAAATAGCGTTATTGGATGAACTGATCAAAGAATGGGCTAAGACGGATAAAAATTATAAAGATGACAAAATTCTTTTTAATCATTTTTTTGTGTTAGCAGGAAGTTCAGGCCAGGGAACTGGATTTACGCCAGAACAATATAAGTTAATAATGAATAATAAAGATGATCCTGCTGTCGAATGGTTAAATTATTTTGAATCAATAAGCTATAAGGTGAATTGTTTAAATTCTTTAACTGGTCAAAGCTCACAAAAGTTCTACGCAGTAACTGCTGAACAACGCAAACATATAACTGATACCATAGATAATACCTATGCAGATCTATCGGAACATATTTATAAAAGCTTGTTATTTCAAACTCGATTATTACCTTATTTAAATGAAATAAAATTTGTT
The DNA here is from genome assembly GCA_945267035.1 of uncultured Neisseriaceae bacterium. Lineage (GTDB taxonomy): Bacteria > Pseudomonadota > Gammaproteobacteria > Burkholderiales > Neisseriaceae > Snodgrassella. The sequence continues at coordinate 22,788 of CALYOS010000037.1, forward strand.
CTAAAAGAAGAAAAAATTGAATGGGATTTTTCCCATGTTTATAATATGTTTGAAAAAGTATCTGAAAGTGATCAGAAAAAAGCATTTATAGATTTAAGTGAATTTTTGATTTATCAACCAGAGATTAAAAACTCTTGGAATGAAAGCCTTGAATTAATGAATAAGTATTTAACTTATGCAGATCAGCAGGGTGAATTAAATAACTGGCTAAAAGAAATCAAATCAGAATTATTTGAACAAAATAATATTTATATCAATAGCCAAAATAAAGCAACCATAAATGGATCTTCATCAAATGATTTATTATATGGCAGTCAAAATAATGATCAATTATATGCTGGTGCGGGTGATGATGTATTAAATGGAGGAGCAGGTGATGATAAATTGTATGGAAATCATGGCAATGACACGCTAATAGGCGGCACGGGCAATGACTATATGGAAGGTGGTGATGGCAATG
>CALYOS010000038.1 GCA_945267035.1 uncultured Neisseriaceae bacterium
CTTCGGTTACATAATAGTTTCGTTATTTCAAAACTCAAATAAAAAAGCCTCTTTACAGGCTTTTTTAAATTATTCATTTATAGGAATATTCATATCTTCCATACAATTCTTTAATATTGTACTGATGTAATTGCCTTTGTTTCTTGAAATACAAGCTGTGGCATATGTTAATGGTGCAAGATATATTTCGCCTTTATAATTAGGACTTGTCAATACAGGCTGATAATAGGCATTTTTTTATCTTCTAAAATCATATCCCATTTACCACCTATCTGTTTCCTAAAAGTCTCCCCTATATATATTGCTTATGAATCCAATAATTTAGGCTCATCTATTAGCTCAGAACTATCTATAAAAGTACTTAAAATTCAGTTTTCGAGTTCATCCAAAGACTTAATACTATAATTTAGGGTTAAATTATTTTTTCTAACGAATTCATTAGTAAATGAATCCATTTTAGTATCAATATAAAATATCCATTCTTGAAAATTATCTTGTGTAAACACTATGAAAATTTACTTATTATAATATTTTTATTCGTATTTTCATCTAATTTTTCAACAATATCATAACTTTCATCATAGATAATTATTTCTTCTTCTTTAGGCATAAATTTCCGGACCCATTTTGAAAAAGTATAGCCCCACTCAACATCATTTGTTTCAAAATAAACGCAATTTAATGTTTTGTCTAACATACCCTCAATATAAATTGAATCATTAATTTTAATTGACCATTCCAAACAAAACTTACGATTTTCATTATTTATTTGCTTTATTTCTATTTTTGCAAAGCCTTTTTCCAATGATTCTATAAATTCTGATTTATTAATTTTCCATTCCTTTACCTTATAAGGTGAAATAAATGCTTTCATAATTAATTTTATTTTTTTACTGTAACATTATCAAAAATGTTGAATTTATCTATTAAACTCTCAAAATAACTCACAGAATTTTCTGTATTAGTTATAAGCTCTAATCTTTCTAGAGGGTTAGAGGAATCATTCATAACCTGAGAATATCTGTAAAATTCATCTTCTATTTTAGCTTGTAAAAACTCTGGAGCTTCACTACCCTTAACATAAGGGCTTCTAGCTTCATTCCTAACATATTCCGCATTTTGTACGATTGTTCTTGTCTCATTTATTTCCATCAGTCCATACTCTTTCTCCTCCCCCAGAAATTTGACACTCAGTATCACCGACAGTTCTACTCTGATATTTTCCAGCTTCTCCACTAGCCACATTATTTCTAGTAGGTAAGTCATCCTTATACTCATTATGCACCAAAATTCCTTCTTCGGTTACATAATAGTTTTCGTTGTCCTGTACATCAAAATTATATAGTTTTTAAATCAAAAGAAGGGAATAAATCATCTCTTTTTTCTTGTTAAGTATAATCTTATCAAAATGAAAATACCTAATACGATGCAAAAAAATATATTATCAATTTTTTATTATATAATCAGAAAATAAATCATCAAAATCATCAGAGGTATGAATAGTTTTTCCTTCTTTTTCAACTCTCTCTAATTCTTCTTTAGTTGGTTTCTCACTAGGAATTAAAAAATCTAAAAATTTCTTTAATGAATCACCTACTTTAGTCGGGTATTTTTTATTTCCTTCAAATCCCCAATCATCTTCTTCATGAAACCAATAATAAACTTCTCCTGTTTTGTTATCCATACATAATAAATCGCCTCCATCAATGATTCCTATTGGGAGCATGTTTTCTGGCATTCTTTTTAAATAAATAGTATATACAGATTTAAAATTCTCAAATTCTTTATTTGAAAAGCCTAATAAATATGCAAGATTAAAATTTAATTTTTTTTTCTTGTAATATGTATAGAGAGGTTTTGCTGCATTATAATTAATTAATATTTTTTTGAAATCTGGATAAATACTAAACTTTAAATTTAATTCCAATTGTTTTAAAGTTTTCTCATTTGATAACTTGTCTACTTTATTTAAACTATTTAATTTATTCATAATAATATATTTAATGGTAACGTTCCGTTTTTTAATCCTGAGGCTCCTCCTGTATGAGGAAATTTATTATGTATATTTTTAGGTATAAGCTGCATTGTTTTCCCATCTTCAACATGATGCCACACATAGCCATCAGGTGTACTTGATAATCCTGCTTGCTTATTAGCTAATGCTGAATCATGACTATAATTACCATTCATTCTTGGAACTTCTACATCTTTCTTAGAATATGGTGAAAAATCTGGATATCCATCTGCATTATATTTTACAGTATTTCCTTTTTTATCGGTATAACTAACACTTCCATCTGCATGTTTAACTGTTTTAGAATGATCAAAATTAGTATTTGTATTACTTGGTTTTCTAAGTTTATTATTATACCCATTATGCACCAAAATTCCTTCTTCGGTAACATAATAGTTTTCATTATCTCGAACATGAAAATTATAATTTAACCATTTCGTATGTTAAATTATTACAGTATTTATTAAATCTATGCTCAACTTTTTTTAATTTATATTTTATTAATTTGATTAACTACACTTTCAAATTGTTTTTGAAATTCTTCTCTAGAGTTTTTTAATTTTTCCCTATAATTACTAATTATTTCATTTAAACAAGGAGAATTATTTAATTTTGCAGCAATAATACCTATGCAAGATCTATATGGATAAAGAAAACGAAAAGGAGATATTTCTTTAATATGACTATTCAATAAATAATCGATTTTTTGAATAGAAGTATTATATTCAAAAAAAGGTAAAATATATTCATTTATTCTTTTTGGAATTACATTTGATAATAATTCAGCATCGCTATTATTTTCGATTAAATAAATAACTTTACTTCGATTAGGACCACCTATAATTACATTATTTTCTTGATATGCAATTATTACACCTATATTTGCCGACAATGTCTTTATATCATCGTATTTTATATTTGTATATCTAATTGAACCATAATAAATATCTTCAATTTCCTTAATTTTTAGCTCTGCCTTAATTTCTACTTGGATATTTGTATCATGAGCGTAAAAGAAAAAAGAGATAATTTGTCTATTGCTCGATGAATCTTCTCTTATAAAAGATTCTTTTCTATTGTCATAAATAAATCCTCTTTTTTTTAAAAGATTTTTCGTATTATTTATCAATACATTTTTAATATAATCTAATTTTAAATTCATGATCTCGTTGTTGTGTTTGTTATCTTACCCGTATCCAAATTTACTTGACTAAGTCTGTCTGCTATATCGTTTATTGAAATGGTTGTTACCTCTAAATGACCAGAATTTTTTCCAGTTCAAACGATATGCTCTCCATTCTCCAGATCGTTGTTGATTTGTGGTTAAGGTCCCGCTCCCTGTTTGAGTTTCATTCTTAAATTTAGAGCTTTCTTCTAAACTACATCAATGCCATCAAAGACAGTTTTTGCCATCTCTAAACTTTCCTGAAACTTGTTGCATTAGATCATTATTAAGAAATTCATTTGCTAATCCTACAGAAATAATTTTTTCTCCATCTTTCTAATAGTCTCATTCTTATTTACTAGAGAAATTTGTACTTCAACATCTTTATTCTACCCATTATATACCACCGGACATTTTTTAATTACCGTATAGTTTATTGTTTTGAGTGCTGAAAATTTTCAGAGCTTATTTATTTTATAATTGGCAGTAAGTTATTTTTGGCTCTTCTTTGATTCACTTTTTTTAATTCATTATCATCTAACTCTTTTAATTGTTCTTCTGTCATAAAAATTTCCCATAGAATTTCTCTATTTTCCCATTCCTTTTCCTCTTCATCTTTATCGTCATACAGCTTATTCAACAAGTCATTTAGATTATCAGCAACATATTCCAATTTATAATATTCATATTCGTATTCATGATCTGGAACTACTAATCTATTCCCTTCAATTTCTGATATTTGTTCATGATCCCAAAAAATTATTTCTGGATTATTTTTTTTTGTTCTAAAATCATAACATAAATAATCACCTCCTGCTCCAACAGCAAAAGGAATAACGTTGGCAGGTAGCTTATCCTGAATCCATGAATAATTTTCAAGTATGTTGTTTGCGGAATCTAAATTGAAATCTAGTAATTCACCAAAACTTTTACCTTTTAATTTTTCAGTATCAAAAGTATTAGGTTCAGGCATACCATTATTATATTTTATAACAATTTCTTTTAACTCATTTGGGAAAGATATTGCTAATTTATGTTCAACTTGATTGATAAAGTTGGCATCGTTTAATTTTTTGACGAATTTCCATTTCATATTATTATCTCTTGTCCCATATATAATCCTATTTTGGCATGATTAGCATGAATAAACTCATCTACTAACCCCATTACTCCTTTTTATTCATTATGATGCCTTAATGCATCAGGATTCGGCTTACCAGTTATAATGTTATTAAGCTTCCATCATCGTTGAATTTATACCCATAATGCACCAAAATTCCTTCTTCGGTCACATAATAGTTTTTGTTATTTCGAAGAATTAAGTAAAATTATATGGTAATAGCCTCACTAATCTCTTACAATTCTTTATACCCAAAATTTATCTGAACCCATGCGTCAAAATAAGACCAGAAATTTATATTATACTCAGGCTTTTCATCTTTCCACCAAATTAGGTATTGATAATTTCCATCAAAATTATTAATACATATATACCCTCCAGCTCCATTATGAAATATATAATAGGTATTTTTTAAATCAATTTCAGGAATATCAATTTTTTCTAAAATTCCCCACTCTAACTCATCTAAATATTTTATATTTTCTATTGATACAAATCCAAGAGCTCCATTTATAGTATCATTCCAGCCATTATGTATTTGTTGATAGAATATAGCTATTTCTTGAGGCATTTTCGCTAAAAATGAACTATTCTTACATGGCAATTCTCCTTGATAAGTGATGATATCACCATTGCTATCAAAAATGTATATCATTTTAATTTTTTTATTATGCTCTATTACACATACATTAATTAAATCATTAGATAGAATTTGATATATTTTTGATAGTTTCTCTTTAAAAGAATTCCAGTAATTTAATATTATTTTTTTCTTCTGCTCGTTATTTGTCTCCAATATTATTTCTTTCCAAACATTAGGTAATAAATCAAATTTTATATGTTCTTTATTTATTAAAACAACATTTTTTAAATTATTATCATTCAAAATTTCTAGGATATTCATTGTTCACCTTTTAAAAAATTATTTATCTGTACTTGTAATTCAATTTTTAAGTTTTTTTGATTTTCCTATCATCTCCTGCCTAAATGTCTCATCTACTTTTATTTTTTCTTTCTTATATTCAGTCCATTCTACAAATGATTTACTTCCTTTAGAAGTGTTTGCAGTCGCACTTAAACCAATAAAATTTTTTTCATTATTTAAAATTTCCAACTGCTGTTTTTGTGTCAGTTTTCCGAAACCTTCCATTCTAGTAATTTCATCCATCGATACAATATGGTCTGCAGGCAAATTTTTATCTATTGTTAAACTAGGTAAAGCAAGATCTTTATAGCAAGAGAAACATCTTTATTTACACTTTTTTGTATTGCTCTACTTGGTGTTTTACTTCTTAAATTATCATATTCTGCTTGAGTGATTTGTCTTTCTCTATACCCATTATGCACCAAAATTCCTTCTTCGGTTACATAATAGTTTTCGTTGTCCTGTACATTAAAGTTATAAACTTTTTCATAATTGGGTAACGTTTCTATGCTCAGAATGGTTACTTAATTGCCGTCTTTGTTTTGCAACAGGTCGCCTGCTTGTAACACTCGGGCTTCTATCCTTTCTCCGTTAGTGTAGAAACGGTGTTCAGGCGATATTCGTTGCATTTCGCCACCAGTAACTTCCAACCCACACATTTGCATGCTATATCGCTGATGAGTAACTAAAATGACCATCCGCCTTATTTGTTCGGTTTCTATTGCTTGAGAATAGGTCAATTCTGATGAGGGCTTGATTACAGGCAAGCAATTTCTGGAGCGAGTAGGTAGGGTATGGACTCTCGCTGCCGAATAAGACGATGCTTAGAGCCATTTACTAACACTTCGGCTGCGCGACCGCGAGTATTGTAGTTGCTCGCCATGCTGGAAGCGTAGGCACCGGTACTTTGTATTAACAGTAGATCGCCAGCTTCTGCTGCGATAGACCGATCTTTAGCCAGAAAATCACCGCTTTCGCAAATGGGACCGACCACATCGGCTTTAAAGGTATTTTTTCTGTCTGGATTGATATTGATGATGCCATGATAAGCCTGATATAAAGTGGGGCGTAATAGATCATTCATGGCTGCATCAACGATGACGAAGTTTTTTTCTTCGTTTTGTTTGATGTATTCAACGGTGGTAAGTAGTCCGCCGGCTTGACCTATGAGGCTACGACCAGGTTCAAAAATTAGTTTGAGGTGACGACCGCTGAATAGTTTGGTCACTGCTGCCGCATAGGCGCATAAATCCGGAACGTTTTCATTTTGATAAACGATGCCGATTCCACCGCCTAAGTCTATATGTTGAAATTCAATTCCTAGAGTTGAAAGCTGATCAATTAGCACGAGCATGCGTTCTGCAGCTTCAACTAATGGGCTCAGATCTGTCAGTTGTGAGCCTATATGACAATCTATACCGATGATGTTGAGATGCGGTAAGCTAGCAGCATGTTGGTATGCGCTTATGGCTTCGGTATAAGCTATGCCAAATTTATTGGCTTTCAGACCGGTAGAGATATACGGATGGGTACGGGCATCAACATCTGGATTGATGCGTAGTGATATTGGTGCGCTCAGCCCCATTTTTCCCGCGATGGTGTTGATGCGCTCAAGTTCGGGCAGTGACTCTACGTTAAAACAGGAGATATTTTCTGACAGGGCAAATTCTATTTCAGCCGCGCTTTTGCCAACACCGGAAAAGATGGTTTTAGCCGGATCGCCACCTGCCATTAATACACGCTGCAATTCTCCAGCAGAAACGATATCGAAGCCACTACCCATTTGGGCAAAATGGCGCAAGATGGAAAGATTACTGTTGGCTTTGACCGCATAGCAAATTAGCGGTTGTAAAGATGAGAAGGCTTGCTGATATTGATCAAACGCTGCGGTCATTGCCTGTTGGCTGTAGACGTACAAGGGGGTGCCATATTGTGTCGCTAAGTCGCGGTAGGAAACTTGTTCACATTGAATTGAATCAGTCATTTTCGGGTAATTTCCTCTGATCAATAGGTTCTATGGAAAGACCAGTCTGTACGGGACCGAATTTGGCTTTCCCTTTTTCTTTTGGAAGGTATAAATCGCCTTTGTAACCACAGGCGGTGAGCAGGCAGGCTGTCAGCAAAGTTAATGTTAAAAGACGAGACATGTGTAAACTCTCATTATAGGAACTGCTGTTTAGTTGAAAATACCCAATATAGGTGTTGCGGATATTTACTGGGATTTGCTTCTATTATATGGCAAGATTAGGTTATGTTTGTAAGAAAGTGTAGGGATGACGGTAAGTAAAATGACTGAAAGTGAATTTATACAGTACAGTGATGATTTGTTTGGTTATATTGAAGAAACAATTGAAGATCATGGCTGGGCGTTGGATTGTGAATATGGTGGTAATGTTTTAACGATTGAATCAGAAGATGATGAACAGGTTGTGGTCAATCGTCATGTGGCGACTCAGGAGTTGTGGATCGCAGCCCGTAGTGGTGGTTATCATTTTGCCCTCAAAGACGGTCAATGGCGATCAGCACGGGATGGCAGTGAATTTTTTGCTATGCTAAATCAGGTGTTGACGGCGGTTTGTGGTGAGGAAGTTGCGATTCCTACTTTTATTGAATTTTAAGCGATGAGTATTGTATGTTACACACTTTGATTAAGCATGATTTAAAAGCTTTACAGGCTTTTGTGGCTATTGTGGAATGTCAGGGTGTAACCGCAGCGCAAAAGCGTCTGAATATGTCGCAATCTGCCATTAGCACTCATCTGGCTCACCTTGAAGAAAGTCTGGGCGTGGTGCTGTGTCGGCGAGGTCGTTCGGGTTTTGCGCTGACTAAGGCAGGTCACCAGTTATATGAAGCTTGTACTTTGTTGCTGCAAGCTACGACTGAATTTCATCGTGAAGTACAAAATATTAAATGGCATCGCTCGGTTTTATCTGGAACGTTGCGTATTGGGCTGGTTGAATTTTTGCCTGCTGATTTTCAACGTATTTTTAACCGTGTCATTGCTAGTGCTTATCAACATTATCCGGAGTTAAGGTTATCGATTGATATCTGTGCGCCACAGGATATTGAAATTGCTATTGCCAATAATCAGATGGATTTTGGGGTTGGATATTATGATAGTCTGCTAAAAAATCTACAGTATCAGTTGGTATTTGAAGAGCGTGAGTATATTTATTGTCATGCTTCTCATCCTGCGGCTAAGCTTAAGGATTTGACGTTAAATTTGCTCATTGAAGAATATCAATGGGTCAAACGTACTTATGCACACCAGCAGCAAGGTAATGGTCTGATGACTGGCAATACGACTGCGGTAGCGCATAAGCAGCAGGCAACGCTGATGTTTATTCTGGCGGGTAGTCATTTAGGTTTGTTATCTGAAGAAGTGGCGGCACCTTATGTGCGCAATGGGGAGTTGATACCCTTGCTAGTACAACAAGCTGCCAATATTGTTAATTATTTTGCTTTAACTCGTCCTACACCGGATCCACGGGTAAATTGGTTTCAGGGTGAACTCAGTGGTTTATTACCATAATAAGATGTGAACCCAGCTGGCAATAAGCTTAAAATGATTTTTTGGTGACGAACGGGGCGATAAGGGTATTGATGGTTTTTGCCAATGTTTGCAAGATTGCACGCTGTGATAATGGCAAATGGTTGATCCAAACTGCTGCATATTCGATATGGGTTTGTGCGCCGCGTAAAGATTTGAATTGGTCGGCTCCTCCACTGCAATGTAAGATGCCTTGATGCTGTTCTGCTTCTAAACTGACTTTAAGCATGAGGCGACGATAAAGTCCTTCTTTAGTTGGTTGAGTAAGATCATAGCCAAATAGTGGTGTAGTAAATATATGATCGCGCCGGACGATACCGACAAAACCACTCAAAGGAGCAGGGTTGGAGGAGGGGGGATGATTGGGATGGTGTGTTTCATTGTTGGACTGTGATACTGATCTTAACCCATAGAATTTCATGAAGCCTGTAGCAACGGCAGTTTTAAGATACGACAAGGTGAACTCTGGGTTAAATTCCGGGTATTTGCCCCGATATAGCTGGTTATATAAAAACAGGCTTCTTTCAAAATCAGCATCACTGAAGTCCTTGCCTTCAATCCATTCTGTGGACGCTGCCTTTTTTCTTTCAAGACTTAAATCTCTTTTATTGTGTGAGCGCTGACGCCATGAACCATCCTGAATGTTGTCGGCAAGCCAAATTTGTCTGGTTGGGATCAATAAAAAACCATGGTGTTGTAATTTTGTTATGATGTCTTCATGCAAAACAGGGGTAAGTGAACGCACAAATATTGGCAGATGCCCCAGCTTTTGCTCGATAGCCTGTTTTTCTAACGCGGTAACAGCGTGAATGATGCTGTGTGCAGTTCGTTGTTGCGGGTACAAGGTGGTGGGTAAAAACCAGTTTTCCACAAAGACACCTCCGCCCAAGCCACTACGCTTTAATAAGAATTCGGCCACATGGGATAAGCCATTAAACAGGCGACGACTCACTGTTGATGTTGGGATCAATTTTAGTTCAGCTCGTACCGCAGGACCAAAACTATTCAGTAGACTGCAAACCCAACTGATGTAAGGATCGTTGCTGGTGTTCCAGATAGCTGGCAACTCTTCTCCATCCATATTAATGCTGGTTACTTTAAACGGTGCATTGGTGACATAAGTGTCGCCGTGCAGACATAGCTGTCGGGTAAATTCCTGACAGGATGGCGATGCAGTGGTGGCGTATGGTGTATTTAGCATGGTTATTTGTTTTATCCAAAAGAAACCGGTGTGCCATCCCATTCAATATCTAAGGTTGTTGCGCTTAATGGATCAGTGTGAAAGGCCACAGCGCGAAGCAGAAATTCAGCTGTAGGAAACAATTGGCTTAGAGATGGCAGCATATCCTTGCGTTCCCACATGACATCATGTGCATGCATAAAGTCACGCCAAAAGGTTTTTTTGAACCATGAACGACTCATTTTCGGATTCATCAGCATACCCCAATTGTGCATGGCCGGTAGCATTTGTTGCATATTGAGCTGGTCTAGCGCGACAGCTCTATCGGGATTTAAAGCAGCATGGATAATGTTTGTCTGGTCTGCTTCAGGTAGCTGTAAAAGAAAGTGAATACCACTAGTGGCACGTGGATTACATTCAATCACATATATTTCACCATTTGAGTGTTGAATAAAATCAAATCCCACTTGTCCATGATATTTGGTTTGCGCCGCAAAGTGTTCGACAAACTGGTGAATTTGGTTTTCATCTACAGGTTCAAAATAAATACCCGCACCCTGACCAATGCGATATTTTGGGTGATAACAGCTATGAGCAATGATCTGACCATGACGGATGATGCTATAACTACAATATTCTTTGCCGCTTATAAACTGCTGTGCCACCCAGGGGTATTGTGGACAGGCCTGAAGCTCGCTGTAGTCAATTGTTTTTGGACAAAGCAAGGTTTTGGTAGCAAAGCGTGAAAAAGCCGGTTTAAAAACCCATTGGCTATCGGCTATAAATTGTTGCTGTTTAAATGTATTGAATGAAAGTTGATCAGTGAGTAAAACGGTTTCAGGGGTGGTCAGTGACCAGTGTTGCGTCATTTGGGCAAATAAGCCTTTGTGATGCAATTGTCTTAATAATGCGATGGTGCTGGTAAAAAGTTGACAGGGGTGAGCCTGTTGAATCAGGGTTTGAGCAGATGCCAGATAAAACACTTCTTCACAAGTTGGAATAATGGCATCGATCTTTTCACGTTTCAACAGTTGTAACAGCTGCTGTAGCCATTGCTTCGGTTGTTGTTTTGGCTTGGGCAGACAAGTAAAGGTGACGCTATATCGACTGAAACGGCTTGGGGCAAAGTGTAAGCTGTCTGCCGAATGCACCCTATAGCCAGCCTTCGTCAGTAGCCGTGCCCAGGTTAGGCTGGCGGGAGATCTGGCACCGAGAATAAGAATATTGTGCATAGGTGAATGGGTATTTTAAAAAGATAATATTGAATGCAGTTAGCTGTTGTTATAACTGGGTCTTCTGCGAGGTTAGCCATATCCAAATTCAAAATAGCTTACGATTAATTTAAATAATATTTAACTTCTCACTAATTTGATGTTTCCGCCCTTTTTTAGTCAGTATTTCTTAAAACAACTTATATTTCAAGCCAGCCAAAGCTATATGTATTCTCCTAATCAAGAACATAGGCATATTAACACAGATTGCATCAATCCTCTGTGCCCAGAATTAGATGCTGATTGTGCTGTTTATATACAAGCTGCTATTAGCTCTAAACCAAATAATTTAATCCGAAATGATTGCTTTTGGTTCGATAGGATCATAGTGAGGGGGGCTCATGATATTTAAAGCTTATTTTAAACTTTGGTATTAGTTATGATTGATGAATAAATGGCTTTGGCAATGTAAGAAAACATGCTTAAACAGCAATAAGGGTTAAACATGAATGTAAAAGGTAACGTATGCCTGCCTGAATAAAGGTATTGAATGAAGATTCGCCGAAGGCATTGAGCTGTGGTCATCAATATGTTTGGGCTGTGTCATGCAAACATTTGCCATCTTAATCAGGTTTAAAAGCCTTAAAGCAAATCTATTCTGCACCGAGAAATCATTTTCTATCAATCTTACAACCGCAGTGTTTTTTTAATGTGCTATTTGGATATTTAGCAACCAGCTTAATTTATCTATCAAGGTATGCGCGGCAATTTCCGCAATAAATTAATAACACATGATTATTCATATATCATCAATCAAACTTAACCAGGGAACAATATCAACTTTTTTAGAAATGGTTTTTAATTTATGATGTCATTTCCAGTTCGCACTTGAACTTTACTTACATATTTATATCTTTAATCATCTAATTTGGTCAAAGCTAATGACTTTAAATCTGCTTTGGTATTGACTAATTTGATGAAATTTCAAAAGACGGCTTATCGTGAAAGAATTTGATTTTATTCGTCAATATCTGCTCCGCCAGCAACAAGATGAGCAAATCATTCTGGGAATTGGTGATGATGCAGCCATTATTAGACCGCGCAAGGGTTATGATTTACATTTGAGTACTGACATGCTGGTGGGTGGAACACATTTTTTTCCAGATGTGGCACCTGCAGATTTGGCCCATAAAGTACTCGCGGTCAATTTGTCGGATATGGCAGCCATGGGTGCCACACCGCACTGGGCATTGCTCAGTGTCGCCTTACCTGAATTAAATCAAGATTGGTTAACGGCATTTTGTGACGCATTATTTGCCTTGGCTGCCCGTTTCAACGTAGCACTAATTGGCGGAGATACCACTAAAGGCAATTGGGTGTTTAACGTTACCATTATCGGAGAAACACCCAGTCAACAAGCTTTAAGGCGCGATGCCGCTCAGCCAGATGACGATATCTGGGTATCCGGACAGCTGGGGTTGGCAGCGGCAGCATTAGATGTACACTGGCATAAAGCTACCTTACCAACATCAGTATTTGTGCAATGTGAACACCAACGACTAAGACCAGAACCGCGAGTGGCGCTAGGGCAGCAACTATTGCCTTTGGCACATGCTGCACAGGATATTTCCGATGGACTGGCACAAGATATCGGGCATATTTTGACAGCCAGCAACGTGGGCGCAACCATAAATGTCGATTTAATACCTACTTTGCCTGCGTTAAAACAGCAACCCGCTCTCAGCTTAGCCCAGCTCAGACATTGGCTATTAGCTGGAGGTGACGATTATGAGCTGGTGTTTACCGCTGCACCAGCACAGCGAGAAGCAATCATGGCCGCTGCGACTGAAACCAATACCCCAGTAACCCGTATCGGTTTCATTCATCAGGATCCACATTTAAAGTTACACGATCAGGCGGGCAACATCATTCAATTACAGCAACAAGGATTTGATCATTTTGGCTAATACTGTATCCACAACCCCCATTACGCCTACATGGCGTTGGCTATGCAAACACCCTATCTGCTGGCTAGGCTTCGGTTTTGGTACCGGACTGGCACCGAAAGCTCCCGGTACGTTTGGTACTTTGCCCGCATTGCCATTAGCCGCACTTTGGCAAACATTGCATTTACCCTTATGGCAAAACATCGTTTTGGCTCTGATACTTTTCCTGATGGGTATTCCAATCTGTGCTATAACAGAACGGTGCTTAAATCGCCCTGACTATGGAGGTATCGTTTGGGATGAAATTGCAGCTATGATGCTGATTTTATTTTGTGTTCCATCCAATGCGATGTGGTGGATTATTGCCTTTGCAGTATTTCGCTTTTTTGATGCAGTAAAACCATGGCCGATCCGCTGGTTTGATGCACGTTTTCATGGTGGATTGGGTATCATGCTGGATGACTTGATTGCTGCTGTTTTTAGTTTGATTATCTTGATTCCGCTTGTCCATTTTTTCTATCAGTAAACGTTGCGTTTCGACTGAAAAAGTTAATAGGCAACGGTATTTGCCAGCAAAAGTCTATGTTATGATGCAATAATTGCTTCGCTGAGCAATATTAATCAGAAAATGGTAAGACGGCATGAAAAAAGGAAAATGAAATGAGTAATCAGTTGTGGCTATATGTGTGTATTGCGTTGATTATCGGTTTTATTGCCGGATTAGGACTGATGTGGTTCATTATGCGCAGTAATCGCAGCGAAAAAAAACGCCAGCAATATGAGGCTGTCAAAGCCAGTTTTGATCAGTATCGTCAGCAAGTCGACCAACACTTTATCGATACCGCCAGCGCTGTTGATGAAATGAACCGTAGCTATCAAAAAGTACTACAACAATTAAGCGTGGATGCTCGTCAGTTAATGGAACACAGCACCATTCAGGAACAATTGATTAAGCGTGCGGATAAAAGCGTAACCATGGCTTTTCTAACCGAAAAAGACATTGGCGATAGCCATTCAGATTCAGAAACCATCCCAACTTATGCAGATATAATTACTGCAGAGGTTGTTCCGGTTAACGGATTGCCAGATCAGGTTCCAGATCGTATTGGTCCTAAAGCCAACCATCGTAATGAAAGTCTGCACCATAAACCATAACCCTGATGCATGACATGGTTGCCGGCAAAGCCGGATCAGCTTTTAAAACCAAATTGCTATCACCAACCACCGGCTGCATTGATCACTTAGCAGCCGGTGGTTTTTTGTTTAGCCTAAAAACTCAATACCTTGTAATTGTTTTAATCTATACTTAACAATTTTGGGCAACATCGGATGAAAGTACCAAAGGTTCTTATCTAGCCGTACGCATCCAGCTTGAAATTCCAACTGCACAGATTCAGCAGTTAGCTTATTTACCTCAGTAATACGCAAGCGGTGCCATTTACCCCAATCACACACCGGTAATAAAGCGGCATGCTGCAAAATGCGCTGATTCTGAGTCGCAATGGCTTCATCCTGACGACATTGTCCGTCACATTGTCCCGCAGCTTGCTTCGGACAAAGATCATGTTGACCGATCGTTTGCGGCAAAATATCCAGACTGGCAGGACATAAATCATACTGCCGAGCCCAGGATGCTAAAGCGCGTTTAGCAGCTCGTGGATGCATAAATAATCCATAAGGTGCATGCGTCAGAATACCTTCTTTCAGACGCACCACTCTGGCTTGCAATTGCCCCTTTTGATTGGGTACAAACGAAATCGTATACCAATTAGTTGAAGACACAGAATCATCATTAAAATAGCTAACTTCAGCATGTTGCAGTTGATAACGACCCCGCAACCACATTGCATGAGCCATACTGATCGCCGGCACAAACCGAATAGCAGTAGCCTGTTGCCATCGCTTATAACTGGGTTTATGCCGTAACTGATTAATCGTATCAGTAAAAGCTTGCTCCTTAAGCATCAGCACATCAGCGCCATGCTTAAACTGCCAGATTATCAGTCCGGGACTATCAGGCAGGGCATAAACTTGCTGGCACAAATCAGAATTGAGACCTGCAGGCAAATATCCAGGACGAATCAATTGCTCCCATTGCGAAAGCCACACTGCTGGTTTTTTATCGCGCAAACTTTCCTGCAAAAAATGGGTTAAGGCCACAACATCGCCCATTGCCCGATGTCGTTCATTGGTGGACATGGCAATATTGAAGCGTTCAATAATGACATCCAAATTGTGCTTGAAAAATTGCGGATATAATTTGCGAGAAAACGGCACCGTATCCAGTGTCAGAGCAGCAAAACTGATCTGCACACGGGCAAAAGCATAACGCAAAAAGGTATAATCAAAGCGGCTATTATGCGCGACAATTAAATGTCCACGTAATAACGGCAATAAATCTGCTGCCATATCTGCAAAGACCGGTGCGTTTTGAACCATAGCATTACTAATACCAGTCAGCTCACTAATAAAGTCACTGATCGGCTGCTGCGGATTGATCAACCATTGATGCCGGCTGATGACACCCTGATGAAAACGCAAAATAGCAATTTCAGTAATGCGATCTTGTTCAAAGTGACCACCTGTTGTTTCCAAATCAACAATCGCTACAGGTAACGGCAGCGTGAATAAAACCGCTGCCAGCTCGGCAAATGCAGCGGCGTCATTTTCAGTAATAATACTCATGACGCAAATAAACTTATGCCAAAAAGCTTTAATTCTAACGCAAAACATCAACCAGAATAAATGATTCTATTGAATACTTTAGCATTCTTTGCAAAAAATCCCAGCCAAAATATAAACTACAAATTTATTCATATAAAACAGACAATTGCATATAATTAACATTTTGATTAGCAACCGATATTGACAGAAGTAAGATACTTTTCTATACTACACATCTTTCACGCACCCGTAGCTCAGTTGGATAGAGTATCTGGCTACGAACCAGAGGGTCGGGCGTTCGAATCGCTCCGGGTGCACCATCAAGTCGCTGCGCCCATCGTCTAGCGGTTAGGACATCGCCCTTTCACGGCGGTAACCGGGGTTCGATTCCCCGTGGGCGTACCAATATATTCAGTAAAGCCAGTTTAGTATAACTGGCTTTAATGTTATCTCAGACCACAATATTAAATTCACCTCAATCAAATTAGTGATTCAATCGACTATTGATCTTGCTTTATCTAATACCATTTGCGAAATTTTGCTACCCATATGCAAAATTTCCCGCCCTGAGTAACTAAGCACAATCGAGACAGTATAAACGCCGTGTTTGCGAACGACAGCAAAAAAGTCTGGATAATGAACCTCCTCATTCAGCGCATTAAAGTCATCTTTTGCAATTCTTAAACAAACTATCCAACGTCACTCTAACCTTAATCGGACAGCCTGTAACTTCGCGCACCAACCCGCATTAAACAGACCAAAATACAATAAAGCTACCAATAAATAAATTTTTCTGTATTCTTATCTTCAATAGCTAAGAAAGCCTTATCTTTCCATAAAAACAGAGATTTTGTTTTGGTTAAATCCAATTTTTGAGCGATTAAATTTACTGACTAAGCACAAATCACCTAACAAACTTTAGGGATATGAGGTCTGACATAGATTTGTTAAATCTAATTGTGTATCGAATTTAAATAATCATTCCACGATAAATGCTTTGAACCTAAGCGCAAACAGCTTAACAAATCAGAATGAGCAATAGCTAAATAAAATAGAAAAGTGGGAATGTTAGAGAGATCAAATCAGAGATGAGGGTGACGAGCCCGACCCCCGGCACTGGTCGCTTTAAGATGGGCTGCTTGCTTCCGCACCTGACCCGGTGTCCTAAATAACCATGCGAGGAGACCCGCCACAGCAGCGCATTATACCGATAATTGGTACATTACCCAAATTTTTTTTAACAAATTATCCAAAACAGTTGCATAACCACAGCTGCAAATTCAGTAATCATTAAAATACTATATGAAAATACAATAATTTATCAAAAATTATAGAAGTAAAAAATCTCAAACCGACTTCAATAACTGACAAATCAAAGTTAAAGCGTTGCAAGCATCTACCTCACAACGCCAAAATGACAACGCACATCACATTGAAAATGGAAAGCCAAGCAGACATAGTGCAATAATCAAGTGGGTGGGGAAGAATACCATCCTAAATATCATCACAATACCTGCAAAACTTAACTTGAAACCTTAAAGCTGTAGTTTAGTTTTAAGAGCACCATAATTATGCTGCAACAAAGCACATTGTGGATGATTGTGCCTGCTGAAACGGCGTGTACGACCAGGAATTTGCTGACAGTCAATACTGTCTCCCTTGCTCTCCTTAGACCTATCTGCCCGATGATTAACCTTGGTGGAAGTCGACTTTGTTGCTCGTTCAGATGTAACAGCCAATGGACGCTCCACCTTTACACTGGAACCCTTTTCAGCTTTATCCTGACTAACAGCATGATCCCCCCAGCGCGGTTCAAAACCCTCAATCCGTTCAATCACCAGATCATTGCCCGTCAATTCCTTGATAGCATGAAAAGCCTTCTGTTCCAGCTCATCCATCAGCGAAATAGCGATTCCTTCCGCTCCAGCTCGTCCTGTACGACCAATCCGATGAACATAATCTTCCGCATTGAGTGGTAACTCATAATTAATCACAAATGGTAGCTCAGCAATATCCAAACCACGAGCAGCCACATCCGTAGCCACCAATACGCGCAAACTACCTTCCTTAAATAACGCTAGAGTTTCCAGCCGAGTTTGTTGTGATTTATCACCATGAATTGCCTGTGCACTGATACCGCGGCGGTTGAGTTCACGATTTACCTGATCCACACTTTGCTTAGTATTGCAAAAAATAATAACCTGATTAATATCCAGATCAACAATTAACCGCTGCAACAGCGCACGTTTGCGACCACTATCCAGCGCGATAATATGCTGCTCCACATTGGCCGACGTCGTATTTTGTGCTGCCACCTGAATTTCTTCTGGCTGCTGCATAAAATCCTGCGCCAAACGCTGAATTGCCGGAGCAAAAGTGGCAGAAAAGAGCAAAGTCTGACGCTGTGCTGGCAGCATCTGCATAATCTTGCGGATATCATCAATAAAACCCATATCCAGCATGCGGTCAGCTTCATCCAAGACCACAATTTCCACCTTATTCAACGCAATATTCTTACGTTGTACATGATCTAACAACCTGCCAACAGTGGCTACCACAATCTCACAGCCTTGAGACAAAATTTGTTTCTGCGCATCCATATTCATACCGCCAAACAACACCGTCTGACGTAGCGCCAAATTTTTTAAATAACCTTTTATATTCTGATCAATTTGATCAGCCAGTTCTCGTGTAGGTGTCAAAATCAGCATACGTACAGGATGCATAGCCGGAGAAGTGCTCGAGTTAGCATATCGTTTTAGCCGTTCCAAACTAGGAAGCATAAACGCAGCTGTCTTGCCCGTGCCGGTTTGAGCAGCAGCTAGCAAATCCTTACCAGCCAAAGCTTTAGGAATAGCCGCTTCCTGAATTGGCGTTGGCGAGTGATAACCCTGTTCTATAAGAGCCGAGACAATTTCTTCAGATAAGCCTAAACTGGCGAAAGCATTCATATCATTATAAACCTCAGTTGACTGATCAAATTTCCATATCGACAACCGTTATCAAATTCAACCAATAAATAAAATTTTTATATCAACATAGTGTATCATTTTTAGCGATCAATTAATGCACCAGCAGCTTAACTAACCAGCCCAAATAAAAAATTGTAAAAATATTCGCCTACATTCATCAACCCAATCGCCTGCATATTCATTATAATGGGTACTTACGCCAGTGATCACAAACATATTGATGGTTAAATCCAAATAATTCCAATAACTTTTGCTGAACACCTTTCCAAACGCTTATGCGATAATTAGAGCATCAAGTTAAAAATTCTAAAATAGAGAGTAATTTCATGTCAGATGAAAAAAGCAAAGCGCTGGCTGCAGCGCTAGCGCAAATAGAACGTAATTTCGGTAAAGGTTCCATCATGAAAATGGATGGCAGCCATACCGATGAGAATCTCGACGTCATTTCCACTGGTTCACTGGGTCTAGATTTGGCCTTAGGCGTGGGTGGGCTGCCACGTGGTCGTATCGTAGAAATTTACGGTCCTGAGTCTTCAGGCAAAACCACCCTGTGTCTGGAAGCCATTGCCCAATGCCAAAAAGACGGCGGCGTATGTGCCTTTATCGATGCAGAAAACGCCTTCGATCCCATCTATGCGCGTAAATTAGGCGTAAAAGTAGAAGAACTACTGGTTTCCCAACCAGACACGGGTGAACAAGCACTGGAAATCTGCGATATGCTGGTGCGCAGCGGTGGCGTAGATATGGTAGTAGTAGACTCCGTAGCTGCCTTGGTACCTAAAGCAGAAATCGAAGGCGAAATGGGCGACAGCCATGTTGGTTTACAAGCTCGTCTTATGAGTCAGGCGCTACGCAAACTAACCGGTAACATCAAAAAAACCAATACACTGGTGATCTTCATCAACCAAATCCGCATGAAAATCGGCGTTATGTTTGGTAACCCTGAAACCACTACCGGTGGCAATGCGCTAAAATTTTACTCATCCGTACGCCTTGATATTCGCAAAATTGGTCAGATCAAAAAAGGCGATGAAGTCATCGGCAACGAGACCCGAGTTAAAGTCATCAAAAATAAAGTGGCCCCACCATTCAAACAGGCCGAATTTGATATCCTCTATGGCGAAGGCGTTAGTTGGGAAGGCGAATTAATCGATATTGGTGTCAAATTGGGCATCGTCGAAAAAGCGGGTGCTTGGTATAGCTATAACGGCAGCAAAATCGGTCAGGGTAAAGACAACGTGCGCCAGTGGCTCAAAGACAATCATGAAATAGCCAACGAGATCAATCAGAAAATTCGCAGCAAAGTGGGCATCACCGCTCAGAACACCGAAGGTCAGCTTGATGATACCGACGGTGAAATGCCTGCCGAAGATTAACCATACCAAAGCTGCTTAGATAACTAAGCAGCTTTTATTTAAACTTAATATAAACGCATATAAGTAACTTACTGGCAAAAGGCTTAAAGACATGATCGCCAGTTACATTCATGCCTAAAAATTTGGTGAAAATCATTATCTGATAAGAGTAATTTGAGTTCCATCTGGATATCTAAATTATTTTCTTGCAAATAACCAATGAAAATCTTTTCACCATTCGTAATTCACACCACATACTTTATATATCCGTCCATCTAATATTAAATATTCAATATATTCTTAACTGTTTGTACAAAAACAATAAACTTAATTGTTCTATCCAAGCGATCAAAATGATGTACTTATTTTCTTTGGGCTTAAGATCATGCAGCTAAATCATTCGCCAATTAAACAGCAAATTGTTTTAACCAATCTCTTTGTCCAAAAATGGTTAGTGAACATTTTATAAAGCTTAGTCAGATTGATTCACACTATATCCAATTTTTCGTCAATATGTTTATATATTAGACTGCGAATGAAAATATAAAAAGCATATAACATACTCATAAGAATGATCATAAAATGATCATAATAAGTCAACAAGCGTAATATCTACACCAATTTTGCCTTAAGTTTCAGCTCACAATTCTAAAAAAGATCCTAATTCCTAATCATATAGTGTACAAAGATTCAAAAAACTGCTAAACGGCCAGATCATATTTTTGACAAACCAACACATACAATAGAATCCAATCTTCTTAGTTGAATATATCTTGCCTGTATTGCCGGTTAGACTCCATTAGTTAGCCAGCCTATTTTTTTCAATTTTACTCATATCTACGTGTAGGCTAATACCATCATCAACCTTTAATGTACTATTTTTGAAAGAATTGGTATGGTTCCCTTTAAAAACGTCTCAAAAAATATTTGCTTACCAATCGTGCAGTCTTTAAAAATCTAGTTGATGAACCAAAGTGAGCCAGCATATAGAAAACCAAAACAATAACCTATGGCTTTTAGCTAAACAGAAATCAGCAAACACTGTAATAATTAGGATATATGATATAACTATTACGAAAGCTTGATTCAAGATAATTGGCTCAATAACCAAACTTACTTAGACGATCTCAGCTTCCAAAACACAATTCCCTTATCACATTTTTGAATTTATTTTAGCTTAATTTCCTAAAGAGATAAAATTAATCCTATAAAACTAATGCCAGACAATACTAATAACACTTACGCCTAATTTCAGACACCATAATTTACCCAATTCTTCACTTAAAAAACCACAGTGGTCATTATGTATAAAATAGCATAGCCAAGAGTTCACTTCTTAAATGACAATGAAAATTATTACGTTTAATTTATTTCTAAATTATTTAATATCATTAAATCAATCAATTACATAATATTTAATAATAAAAAATTTGGATAAATATCAGTTTTAGACATCTAATATGAAAAAATAACTTAAGTATTGCTGCTTTCTTGTTAAGCACAACTCTCATAAACGTCACAAAAATTTTCTAAAACTTGATTATGATAATTTATTAAAGGATAATGGTATAAAAATTTAAATTAACATCATTATTTAAAATATTGATTAAATCGGATAAAATTATGAAAACCAAACAATATCGATTTCATAAGCTAACTTTGCTAGCTGGACTGTTAATGTCATTACCGGTCTATGCAGCTCCCAATATCTTTGCCGATGTTCCATTAGTATTACAAAATAAAAAGACCACCACTCCGCAAAAAGTTAAACCAAATCTAGTTTTAGCGATTGATAATAATACCCAAATGTTATGGCGGCGTAAGGAAGCACCTAATGAAGGCGTTTGCGCAATCCCTCAGTTTGGTGGTTATCCTAATACTGATTGGACAATGTGTACTTGGTTTGCTAGTAAACAAGATCTGATCGATCGGGTTGAAAAAGACAAGGCAGAAGGATATAAAAACGGTTATTCATACCCTGACCCTCGTAATGGTGGTACAACATCTCGACTCTGGGGGCCTGCCAATAAATCAGCCTTGGAACAAGTTCAGGAAGTGACTAAGCTCATCATCAACAAATATCGCAATGATATTTATTTTTCACTTGCTCCTTTTTCCGATTTTAATAAAGATGTAAGTATGCGATACGCATATTCAAAAAAGGAGACCGATGTATTTGATGCCTATTTCAAAAGCCAAAATGTAATTGGCACATTCAATGACCGATTTAGCAAATTTGAACATCAAGACAAATACCCTTGGATCTATGGTGTGCAGGAAGACACAAGAAAAAAAGATCATAAATATCTGGATTTATCTGATGACCAGCAATTAAAAATGATGCTGAACGATATCGATAAATTGAATATATCTGCAGGTACTGATATTTTTCCGGCACTTCCGAAAATCTTCAAACATGTTGTAATGAAAGGACAAAAATATCGTTGTCAGAGATCATATGTTATATTGTTAACCAATGGTTATCAGATAACTAACAATGGTTTAATTGATCCTCAAGTCTCAGATACAGAAGGTGTATGGTATGACAGATATGGTCATTTTAATAACAAAAATGAAAAACCAGGCGGAGAGATTTTTGATGGCTATTTTGATAGTAATAGACGAAGATCTATGTTTAATGACCTGCCAGATTGTTTTAGACCTGGCAATATCAATTCGCCAGGATGTGAATATGCCCTCAATCAACCAGTGCCAGCGCCAGTGGGCGATAACGACAAATATTTAGGTTATTTTACCAATCGCCTGGCAACAAAAAATTTTGGCCACTACATTTATCAAGATGATTATTATCAGGCTTGTAGTGCATTGCAGACTATGGGGTGGGGCAACAAGGGATGGATAACCATAGATCGAATATCCGGTAGTCA
>CALYOS010000039.1 GCA_945267035.1 uncultured Neisseriaceae bacterium
GTTGTTCACTTCTTAAATTTTCCTTGATTTTCACATTGATATTTTTATTGCCATTTTACTTTCATATATTTTTTCCCAAAGATAATGCACTGTTTTAATTCATTATTATTTGCTTGTTTCAATGACGAAATATTCCAGTTATTTTTTTCTTTATTTTTTCAACCATTCTCATCAATTTCGTGAAAAAGGCTGCAAGCTTATTTTTATATCGTTCAATAGTGAAAATTTTTTCTAATCTAATGTTTCAAAACCATTTTGCTTTTCGGGTACGGTACGTTTTTCATTTTATCCACAATGCAGCTGTGCTTTTTTTCACGCTATTTCTTGCATCCCTGTCAGTTTTGATCAACAGATCCAAACCAAAATCAATTTTTGAAACTTGAAGCCGTCACCATCGTGACATGGCAATCATGGCTAATGTTCGGTAAACGATCCTTGATACGACGATAAATTCCATCTGCACAGTAACCACAATACAAATAGCAAAGAATAAAACATCTTTCTTTTGTTCAATGATTTCTTGCGTAGAACGGTTATTCACAAATTATCTACAGATAAGCTGTGGGTAATATCGTAAAATAAGCTTTTTTAATTGATTACTTTGTTCTATGCGTGAATTATCCAGTAACCACCAGCAAGAATGGTTGATTACCCCAATTGGTTATATCCATTCTCCTTATAAACAAAAATTTGGTTTGGCCCGTCAACCAGGTTTGGTTCCTGCGGCAACAGCAAGAATTGATTTATGCCCGCAATTTAATGCCGATTGCATTCGTGGCTTAGAAGAATATGACTATATTTGGGTTCAGTTTATTTTTCATGCAACGGTCAAAGAAGGCTGGTTGCCGTTAATTCGACCACCAAAATTGGGAGGCAAAGAAAAAAAAGGGGTTTTTGCTACGCGTAGCCCACATCGTCCTAATCATTTAGGCTTATCTCTATTGAAATTAGAGCGAATTTCGATAACTGATCATGTTTCTATTTATGTAAGTGGCATTGATTTACTCGATCAAACGCCGGTAGTTGACATCAAACCCTATCTGCCTTTTGTAGAAGCCAAAGAAAATGCAGCTGGAAGTTATGCACAACCCAGAACATTGTTAAATGTTCAATGGTCTACAGAAGCTTTAGAACAGCTCAGTCTATATGGTTTAAATGATGAATTTTATCAATTGGTTAATCAAACTTTGTCACAGGATCCACGTCCAGCTCATCAACATGATAAAAATAAAATCTATGTTATGCATCTTGCTGACTGGGATATTTTGTTTTTAGTCGATTCTCAGGTTGTGGTGGTGAACAAGTTACGCAAACATGTCGAAGTTTAATTTGTTTTTCTAATAATAGAATTAATAATAAATGGATGAAGACAAAGACGAAGCCATACATTCTGTGGATAAATTATAAAATCACTATTTTTCATATAGTTATATATTGATAACTTCAATTCTCCGCTTGGGAGCGGTTTGTGGATTATGTGGATAACTTTGATGGATTTAGTGCATGCTGTGTATAAAACTAAGGATAGCCGCTGTGATAGCGCTAATTTATCCCCATTTAGCCAAAATTAATCACTTTTGCCAGGCAAATTCGCTAATATAGCGGTTATTAAGTTGATCAAATTTTAAGGAAGCATATGTTACAACGCACTTTGGCGAATACGATTCATGTTACCGGTGTTGGATTGCACTCGGGCGAACGGGTGCGCTTGGGACTTTATCCGGCTGTCGCTGATAGTGGAATTATGTTTCGGCGTACAGATTTGAACGGTGAGCAAAGTCGAATTATTCGGCTCACTCCTGATTTGATCAATGATACTCGTCTGTCTTCTACGGTGGTCACCGCAGATGGCATTAGAATCGGCACAATTGAACATATTATGTCGGCATTTGCTTCTTATGGCATTGATAATGTTCTGGTGGAGCTGAATGCGCCGGAAATACCCATTATGGATGGCTCAAGTTTGCCATTTATTTATTTACTACAAGATGCAGGTGTTAATGATCTGCAAGCTGAAAAACGCTTTTTGAGAATTAAACAGAAAGTAACGGTACAGGAAGGTGATAAATGGGTTGAGTTTACTCCTTATGATGGGTTTAAAGTCACGTTAACCATTGATTTTGATCATCCTGTTTTTAATCGCTGCAATCAGACCTTTGAGATTGATTTTGCTCATCAGTCTTATGTAGAAGAGATTTCCCGTGCACGTACGTTTGGTTTTATGCAGGAAGTTGAATTGATGCGCAGTCACAACCTTGGTCTGGGTGGTAATCTCAGTAATGCAATTGTGATTGATGAACTGGATGTGCTCAATCAGGAAGGTTTGCGCTATCCAGATGAATTTGTGCGGCATAAAATTCTTGATGCAATCGGTGACTTATATACACTGGGTCATCCAATTATTGGGGCGTTTACTGGGTATAAATCCGGCCACGCTATCAATAATGCTTTATTACGCAAGCTTTTAGCAGATCCTCAATGTTACGAATGGGTGACCTTTCCCAACAATAAATCTTTACCGCAGGCTTTTCATGCATTGCCTCAGGTTGCCTGAATTATAATTTAGGTATTATTTAATAAATTTTTTTGTAAATTAATATGGGAAGAAAAGTTGCAAATGTATTATAATTTAAATTGTATCGAGCATTAAGGATAATTAAATGAATTATCAGGGAATCGTAGCGCAATTGCTTAATGTCGAAGGTGCATTAGCTGCTGCGGTAGTGGATTTTGAAAGTGGTATGCTGATGGCAGGTAGCAGCACCATCAATCTGGATCTGGAAGTTGCTGCAGTCAGCAGTACAGAGGTTATCCGTTCAAAAATAAAAACCATGCAAATGCTTGAGCTGAACGATGAAATTGATGATATCTTAATCACGCTTGGACATCATTATCATTTGATCAGACCGCTAAGAAAAATGGGAAGTTTGTATTTATATTCAGTTTTGGATAATAGCCGTGCAAATCTGGCTTTATCGCGACGTGCGTTGATTGATGTGGAAAAAAAATGCCTTGGCGATGAATAAACAATTATTTGTCTATGAAGATGTAAATAAATTGGGTTAATAAGAAATAAAAGTCAAAAGCTTCGGGCTTTTTTTTAGTTTTATAACTACGGTATTATTTAAATAAAAATAATAAAGAGGTGTATAAATTTAATCTATACCTTATTATTAACGGATTAAATAATCAAAACGATTTGTGTCAGAAAAAAGCGATATGGTTGCTGATGGAAAATATTTAGCCATTATGATTAATGTGCATGAGCGTGTCGACATGACATCGCGAAGGTTTAACTAACCCATGGCATTGTCCACATCTGCCAATACAAATGTGGTACTGATTAGCTAGGCTATTAGGGTTGCGCAATTGCTCTAGCTGAATGAATGAATTTGAATTAGACCGGATCAGCATAAATTGTATGGTGTCATTTGGATCGAAATGGCGTAGAAATGAATGCGACATGAACCATCCAATATATCTGCTGATACTTTAAGCCACAGATATGGTGGAGAAATGAGGGAAAATGGTCTTTTCGCCGTAGTTATCCACAACTCACTCGAATAGATTCTTGCCCAATTGTCCCCGCAGTGCTAATTGTGGATAAGTTATATCGACGATAAACACGTTCAGCTGAATGTGAGTAAGCTGGTTGCATCGGGTTTGAGCTGTTAATGATGCCGAATTTAGGCAGCGCTAATGCCACATCAGTATGGTGAGATCTGAATTAAGTTAATGATTATTGGATAATCTGCAACAGAGAATATGGACGGTTGCAATGGCGCAGTGATTTGCTTCAAGCATAATCAGTTCTATTCATGCCAGCATATTTGCTGTGGTTGCATGGTTGAGCAAAGCAGTTGGCGAAAAAGTAATTTTATGATGTTCATCTAAATTCGTTGGAATCAAGGCTAATAGGAGTATAATTTTTTCTGATGTTGGCTGCTTTATGCCAAACGAATTTAAACTTGTTGATATTTGGTAACCTGATGAAAACCGCTGTAACACTTTCAACAACTCAGCACAGGCTGAGTTTATTTATAGCCATTATCGCACTGGCTTTTGTTCTAAGGGGACCTCTTACTGGTGTGGGACCATTGTTACAAAATATTCAGTCGCAGCTTGGGCTTAGTGGATTTTCTGCTGGATTGCTGACAACGGTCCCTTTACTCACATTTGGACTTTTCTCGATTTTTATACCTCGTCTGGCGGGACGGCTGGGTTCTGAGCAAATGGTATTTTTTGCTATATGGATCCTGACTTTAGGTTTGTTACTGCGCTGTGGTGGCGGTCTTTTCCCATTGTATATCGGCACTGCATTGCTCAGTTGTGCCATTGCGGTAGGAAATGTGTTGATTCCCAGTATGGTGAAACGCTATTTTCCGATGAAAATCGGTCTGGTTACGGCAATTTATGCGCTAGCCATGAATGTAGGCGGGGCGGCTGGCTCTGGCTTAAGTGCGCCCATTGCTCAGTTAAATCAATGGGGGTGGCGTGGGGCTTTATTAGTCTGGGTCATTCCAGCATTATTGTCTATGCTGATTTGGTGGTTACCGTTTAAAGTGGCGAATGCTACAGCCAAAGCTGAACTACCCACACACCGGGTATCCGGAAATTTATGGCTTAATCCTTTGGCATGGCAGATTACGCTGTTTATGGGATTTCAATCATTTCTGTTTTATTCTACCGTGAGCTGGTTACCGCAAATTGTGGCAAAAGCGGGCGTATCAGCATCGGAATGTGGAAAATGGCTAGGCATGATGCAGTTGGTCATGATCCCGGCTAATTTGCTGATTCCCATTTATGCTGCCAAAATAAAACAACAGCATTGGATGGGTGCAATGTGTGGCATTGTGTTGTTGATAGCGATATTTTTATTGATATCCCCATGGCGAAGCTGTTATTTCCCCGCGGTTTTATTACTGGGGCTTGGCATCAGCAGTGCCTTTTGTTTGAGTATGATGTTTTTTAATTTACGCAGTAATAATATGACTGAAGGTGTATTGTTATCTGGTATGGCTCAGACTTGTGGATATTTACTCGCAGCGATTGGTCCGGTATTGATGGGTGCGTTGCATGATATGCTCAATTCGTGGATGCCTTCTTTATGGTTGTTGGTTATTGCCGCACTGATTATCACTTTTGCCGGTTGGAAAGCCGGACAAGATCATAAATTATCAGATTTTGAGAAATAAGCATTATTTATCCACAGCCTTATTCACATTATTCTGTGGATGATGTTTTTAATTTACGCAGTAATAATTAGCTGAGGAATTAAATGCTAATGAAAGAAATATGACTTAGGATGAAATTGTGGAGAAATATAGAAATAGAGGTTTAGAAGGAGATGATATTTATAAAGGAATTATTGAATCATCTCAAAGATCAAAACAATCAGTTAATGATAAATTAGGTATTGATAATAATAAAGAAAATAATACAGAATGAGGAAAGTAAGCTTGCAAAAAAAGAATAATGAGTTATTTTTAGATATAATAACATTACAGACTTATGATGATTTTGATCAGATATTAAAATATTTACAGAACCAATATAATGTAAAAATAGAGAAACAATTAGATGGTCCCGATATGAGAATAAGTTATTTAAGTATAAACAACAAAGCATTTAAACTTTATAATGATCCATATGGGAATACATTAAGTTGCTCAGCAAATGAAAAAGAATTAATGGATAAAATAACTCATGATTATGATAATAAAAAAGATGAGTAAAAAATAAATTAGACTCAATCAAATTATTTTTTTATGACTGAAGGTGTGTTGTTATCTGGTATGGCTCAGACTTGTGGATATTTACTCGCAGCGATTGGTCCGGTATTGATGGGTGCGTTGCATGATATGCTCAATTCGTGGATGCCTTCTTTATGGTTGTTGGTTATTGCCGCACTGATTATCACTTTTGCCGGTTGGAAAGCCGGACAAGATCATAAATTATCAGATTTTGAGAAATAAACATTATTTATCCACAGCTTATTCACATTATTCTGTGGGTAAGGCTGTTTTGCTGCATACTGAACAGCTGGGATTGGCATTCAGTTGAAATTTTTGCCACTGGAAGTGGCGAGCATCAAAACAATGCAGGTACCCCTGTTGATCATGAATACCGACTAATATTTGCAAGGCTTCATTGGCCTGTGCTGATCCCATGATGCCCAGTAATGGTGAGTAGACGCCATTTTTGGCGCAGCTCGCATCCTGATCAGAGACTTTTCCGTTAAACAGACATTGATAGCATGGACCCTGCCCTTGGCGAAAATCAAATACGGCGAGTTGTCCGGAAAAGATTAATGCTGAAGCGGAAACCAAGACTTTGCGATGTTGGAAACACACTTGGTTAATTAAGCTGCGTGAGGCATAGTTATCCGTACAGTCCAATACGACATCTGCCCATGGTACCTGTTGCTGTAATAAAGTCAGGTCGGCTTTGGCCACAATGGGTTGTATTTGGGCAGCAGGATTCAGGTTTTGTAGACGTTGACTCAATACAGAAACTTTCTTGCGACCGATATCATGCTTATTGAACCAAAATTGTCTGGCTAAGTTGCTAAGTTCGATCTGGTCATCGTCGATAATGGTCAGTTGCTGAACCCCGCTGGATATTAAGTAAGTGAGGGCAGGATGTGCCAATCCTCCAGCACCAATAACCAATATTCGTCCATTTAAGATCGACTCTTGTCCAGCTATGTCTATCTCGTCGAGCAGAATATGGCGGCTGTAGCGTAAAAGTTGTTCATCGGTAATCATTAATTGCCTTTTCCTGACAAAGAAAGCAGTAATAGGTACAGAACGAATGCTATTATAGTGCTTTAATTTTGATTGTTAGCATTATTCATGTCCCATCCTAGTCATCCCAGTGGTCGCTTTTTATATCGTCTGCGCGCACATTTACATCGTGGCGGGTTGATTGCGTATCCGACGGAGAGTAGTTATGGTTTAGGCTGTTTGCCCCAAAATGCCTTGGCGGTAAGACGTTTAATAGCTTTAAAAAAGCGTCCACAGCACAAGGGGTTGATTGTTATCGCAGCCAATTTTGCCCAACTAAAACCATTATTACAGCCTATGGCTGCGGATGAGGAGGCTGCGATTAAGCGTCAATGGCCTGCGCCAATCACTTTTTTGTTGCCGGCACATCAGCGAATATTGCCTATATTACGCGGAAGAGGACGAGATAAGCTGGCGGTGCGAATTCCTGCTTTAGCCAGTGCGCGTTTTTTGTGCCATGTGACCCAATCCGCGCTGGTTTCCACTTCCAGCAATCGTGCCGGAAAAAAAGCCTGTCGAACAGAACGAGAGGTACGTCGTCAATTTGGACGCCAGGTTATGATTTTAGGTGGTCGGACTGGTAGGCGAAAACAACCAAGTCAAATTATTGATTGGAAATCAGGTTGCAGAATACGCTAAGTTGCCAATGGCACTGGCAGCGGCCAGGAATAATCCGAAGCTAATTAATTTTGAAAGATGTTAAGAAAGATTTTAATCAGTGCCATTTATATGGAATGGTCTGTCTGGGCTGCAATAATAATTTAGAGTGAGGCAATCATATCTATTAAAAAGACCACAAACATGTTTCATTTCCAATGCTATATGCCACGGATAAAGTCAA
This sequence comes from uncultured Neisseriaceae bacterium, assembly GCA_945267035.1. Classification (GTDB taxonomy): domain Bacteria; phylum Pseudomonadota; class Gammaproteobacteria; order Burkholderiales; family Neisseriaceae; genus Snodgrassella. The sequence goes on from CALYOS010000039.1 coordinate 7,627, forward strand.
GCACAAACCCGTATCTTGTTGCATGTAATCATCTAAACTTGATCCTGCGAGCGGTACACAGCAAGAGTGCCCTCTGCCTCGGGTGTGGTCAATGACTGTTTTGAATTAGCAAAAATTGATGGGAGTTCGGCAAAATGGATAAGATGATTTGGTACCCATTGTAGCCAAATTTTTTCCAATTAAGTTTAATAGTATTGTACTAACGAAAGAGTCTATCTGGGCTCGTCAGGTGGCCGATTTTAGCAGACTATTTGATTAGAAAAAAATAAATTAGCATGACGAAAAATTAGGTTGGATATGGGGTTTGAAATCGAAACTGAATAACATTAAATCAATGATTGATAATAAAGAAGTTGTTAAAAGACGGTTTTAATCTGGGATTGAAGTGATTTATCCACAAGCAAATATAATCTGACTAGTGCATGAATGCACGATCTTTACTGTTGAGAATATTGAGTTTGCCGAGTTTTTGTCTCGCTTGTGTGGAATAACGGTCTAAATCGGCTTCAGAACCTTGTTAATGGCAGAAGGAAAATATTATGTTAGCCGATAACGATTGATCATGAATCAGGTCATAATTAATCGTTATCTATATTTATGCTAAATCAAGTTCTAGCAACAGTATTGATTAATGATTTCTTGCGGTAACATATTGTGCTAATGCGCGTAAATGATCTGCTCGTTGGTCAAATTGATTTAACGCATCTATGGCTTGTTGGATTAATGTTTCGGCATATTGTCTTGCCTTGGTCAAACCCATCAAACTCACGTAAGTTGGTTTGTTGGCTTGAGCATCTTTGCCGGCAGTTTTGCCTAAAACACTGGTTTCTTGTTCATAATCCAATACATCATCAATTACCTGAAAAGCCAACCCCAGATTGATTGCGTATTGATCTAGTGCGCTCAGTGCGGTTTCACTGACATCTTCGCAACACAATCCACCCAATGCGATTGACGCACGAATCAATGCGCCTGTTTTAAGTTGATGCATGTGTTCAAGTCCGGCCTGATCAATTGATTTGCCGACATGTGCCAAATCAATTGCTTGTCCACCTGCCATGCCGGTGCAGCCCGCAGCGGTAGCCAGAATTTGGATCATCTGTAGTTGTCTTGCTGGTGGCAATAATGTGGGCTTACTCAGCAAGGTAAAAGCCATGGTTTGCAGTGCATCGCCAACCAGTAATGCCGTTGCCTGGTTGTAACGGATATGACAAGTTGGTTTGCCATGGCGCAGACTATCATTATCCATTTCAGGCATATCATCATGCACTAATGAGTAAATATGGATACATTCCACAGCTGCCATGGCATATTCGATGGCTTTAGCGTCTGCATTACCCAGTTCAGCCGCGGCAAGTACCAGCATGGGGCGCAAACGCTTGCCGCCTTCCAGAGCACTGTAACGCATCGCTGCAATCAGATCAGCCTCAAGCAGGTTTTCCGATGGAAGTAATCTGGTTAGGGTTAATTCAGCCTGTGCTCTTGCCTGTTGCTGCCAGATATCAAATTTACTCCCCGCCTTCAAGTTTTAACTCCTTTAATTCACCATGATCAAAAACTTGAAGTTTTTGTTCCACTTCGGCTAGCTTCTGTTGGCAGTATTTGACTAATTCTTGACCTTGTTGATAGGCTGCTAATGCTTCTTCCAAAGGTAAATCATTGTTTTGCATTGATTCTGTAATTTTTTCAAGTTGCTGCAATGCTTCTTCATAATTTTTGGGGCTCAATTTTTTCATGCTCTTCAACTCCAGAAAGTTTCTTGATATTGTAACACTCACTAGGAGGGTGTTGCTGTATCTGTAGGCATCAGTTAAGAGCTACGGTGTCTTGAAGGATGTTGATGTGAAAGAATGGAAGAAGAAGGGCAATAATGGTTAATTTCAAAGTTTAATATATTATTTTTTATAAGCATTGATTACATTAATAGTGTAATATTAAATAAACTAGTTCATAATATAAATTAATAAATAACATCATGTTATAAGGAAAGGCTTGAAGTTTTTATGATATAAAAAATAGTTGATTAATATTTAAATAATACTAAATAAGACAGAGAAAATACAATTATTCCAATAAATTTTAAAAAACAGAATAATATTTTAATAATTACAAATTAAGGTAAAATTTAGTTGCTTAAAAAAGTATATTATTGCAATTATCTTGTCATCAAATTCCTGTATGACAAAATATTAATGACATATTCAAGTTGAAATGATGCTTTCTTTTTAGACAATATTGCAATTTATTATTTAATTCCTGAAATTCAATTCTGGCATGATAAAGTTGCCATTTGAAATAATTTTATTGTCTATAATGCTGCTTTTAAAGCATAATGCTGTATAAATGATTAGTATACTGTGCTGATGTTTAGTTAATTGATGTATCGGAAATAAATACATAGAATTATTTTTTGCAATGATTTTATTACTGTCTATATCACGATACAGGGATTTTTTTGTCAGCCTGATCACGCATTATTCGGACCATTGATAAGTGATAAAAACAATTCTGTGCCTGAAGTAGAAAACTTTATTTGCAGAACATTCGTTTATAATCGAACAAATAGATAATTTCACATTCAGTTTGGTGAGTTAATTGGTAGTTTAATTGGTTTAAGTAGGCGTTATGGGTAAACATATCTTTTATGAAGAATCCGGACAGTTTAAAGTGGCGGAGGTGGTACAGGAAAACGGCGCTACTTTTCTGGTGAATACGCAGCATGGTAAACGGGCAAAAATAAAATCTAATCATGTATTCCTGTCGTTTGATGAGGATGCAGCACAGTTTTTACAGAATGCAACCACAATTGCAGCTGGAATTGATATTGATCTACTGTGGGAAGCTGTAGGCAGTGAAGCAGAATTTACTGCTGAAGAAGCAGCGACTGAATATTTTGGTAATCAATTTAGCCAGGTTGAGCAGGCAGCTATTTTAATTGCTCTACACGCTGTGCCGGTGTATTTTTATCGCAAAGGCAAAGGGGCTTTTAAAGCTGCGCCTGCGGATATTCTTCAACAGGCTCTGGCAGCCATTGAACGAAAAAAGCAACAAGAAGCGCAAATCAATACCTGGGTAGAACAATTGTTAGCCGGTACTTTGCCCGATGAAATTGCAGCGGATGCCAAGCTGATTTTGCATGCACCTGACAAACAAAGTCTGACTTATAAAGCGGTGGCCAAAGCGGCGGATCAGAAAAAAACTTCACCCTTTGCCTTGCTACGAAGTGTGGGGGCTGTACCCAGTTTACCTGAATATTTTTTAGATGGTTTTCTACTAACTCAGTTTCCCAAAGGGTTAGACAAAGACGATTATCCTTTACCAGTCATTCCAGATTTACCGATTGCAGATGAATCCGTTCAGGCTTTTTCAATAGATGATCTGGACACCACTGAAGTAGATGACGCGACTAGCTTACAAGATTTACCCAACGGCAATAAGTTGCTTGGTCTGCATATCGCCGTGCCCTCGCTGGCGATCCAGCCTGAATCACCATTGGAAAAACGTGTGTTTGAACACCAAAGCACGGTTTATTATCCGGGTGGCAAAATCACTATGCTACCGTCAAGCTGGATCAAAGCGTTCAGTTTGGATGAAGGAAAATTACGCCCGGCAATCAGTCTGTATTTAGAAGTAAACCCGCAGTTTGAGATCGTGCGGACGGAAACGAAGCTGGAAGCGATTCATGTAGTCAATAATTTGCGTATTCAGAATATCGAACACGCTTTTTTACCCGAGCAGCCACGAAGTTCTGTTGAAGCTTTTCCTCATCATCATGCAATGAACTGGATGTATGATTTTGCTATTGCCAGAATGAAAGTTCGGGGTAAATATGATCCAGATCGTCAACCCGTCTACGATTATAATATTGAACTTGATGAAAACGAACATGTCCAGATCAAGGTACGTGAACGTGGCGCACCGATAGATACTTTGGTTAGTGAGCTGATGATTTATGCTAATAGTACTTGGGCAGAAATGCTGCACGATGCTAAATTAGCCGGTTTATTCAGGGTGCAGCCTACTGGACGGGTACGGATGAGTACCCAATCCGAGCCACATATAGGTTTGGGCGTGCAACATTATGCTTGGTTTTCTTCGCCGTTGCGACGCGGTGCAGATTACGTTAACCAAAAGCAATTAATCAGTTTGCTTGAACCAGATACTGAGCCCCGTTTTGCGCCGCAGGATAGTATGTTGTTCGCTGTCTTACGAGATTTTGAGTTAACTTATAATGCGTATAGTGAGTTTCAACGCCAAATGGAAGCTTACTGGAGCCTGATTTATATTCAGCAAGAAGGTATACAGGAACTGACAGGGCAGTTGATTCGTGATGATCTGGTGCGCATCGAAGGATTACCTTTAATGGGGCGCGTCAATGGTGTGCCGGTCGATGCGATGCCAAAAAGCCGGATGAAAATTGCCATTACAGGCATTGATCTGGTACAGATCAGTATCAGTCTAAATTATGTAAATGCACTGATGCCACTGACCAATGAGAAGACGTAAAAAATTAATGTCGTGTTTGTCAGCATTTTAAAGTATTTGCACATTTCCGCTTTGCTCTTCAACAAGACGAAAATATAATTACTTTTAATTAAGGTCTTGTATTTACAGATGCAGCCCATATATGGGTTGCATTTCTATTATCCGGTTTTGCTTTTCAGGCAATCTTTTGCTAGAGAGCAGTTGCCTGAAAACGTTTGGAATAAAATTATGACTGAAGTAGATTTTTATGAAGTATTGGGTATAAGCCGTACTGCAGGGGATGAGGAAATCAAAAAAGCTTATCGTAAGTTGGCGATGAAATACCATCCTGACCGCAATCAAGGCGATAAAAGTGCGGAAGAAAAATTTAAAGAAGTACAGCGCGCTTATGAAGTCCTATCTGATCCACAAAAACGCTCTACCTATGATCAGTTTGGTCATGCAGGATTTAGCGGCAATATGGGTGATGGAGGCGGCTTTTCCGGCAGTTTTGATTTTGGTGATATATTCAGCCAAATGTTTGGTGGTGGTGGCGCTCGTCAGCAGCAAAATCACAAAGGTGCTGATCTTCAGTATCATATTGAAATCACTCTGGAAGAAGCTGCACGCGGAATTAAGAAAAAAATCACTATTCCGACGCATGAAGAATGTGATGTCTGTCATGGTAGTGGAGCCAAGGCCGGTACTTCACCGGTTACTTGTGGTATGTGCGGAGGCAGTGGTGTAGTACAAGTACGGCAAGCGATTTTCCAGATTCAGCAAACTTGTCCAACCTGTCAGGGTAGCGGTAAGCAAATTAAAGACCCGTGTGTGAAGTGTCATGGTGACGGGCTGGTTAAAACCCGTAAAACCGTGGAAGTATCGATTCCGGCTGGTATTGATGATGGTCAGCGTATCCGCTTAAGTGGAGAAGGTGAACCGGGAAAACATGGTGCTGCTTCTGGTGACTTGTATGTGATGGTTAAAGTGCGTCCTCATCAGGTTTTCGAACGCGATGGCATGGATTTGCATTGTGAATTACCCATCAGTTTTACTATTGCCGCGTTGGGTGGTGAGGTCGAAGTTCCTACCTTGGATGGTAAGGTTAAACTGAATATTCCGAAAGAAACGCAAACCGGCAGACGGATGCGAGTGCGCGGTAAAGGAATTAAATCGATACGAACATCAGCGGTGGGTGATCTATACTGTCATATTGTGGTTGAAACACCGGTTAATCTGACAGAACGTCAGCGCGAACTACTGGAAGAATTTGAAAAAATTTCTACTGGATTAGATCGGTCACAAACACCACGGCAAAAATCATTTATGGATAAACTGCGTGATTTGTTTGATTGATTTGTATTAAATACTTATTTCGCTAAAAACCCACTGATCCATGAAAATCAGTGGGTTTTATGATTAAAACGACAAAAATCAATTCAAAAAGTATTGATATTTGATCATCAACACAGTCAGAATGGATGGTCATCAGATCATTTCTACTATGACTTTCAGTTTACCAATATCAATCTGATTAAGTATGCTTTATCTTGTGGATAAATTTACAAAGTTAAGATTTAATAAAAAGCGTATTCTATATAAAATATTGTAAATAAAGCGTTTAATTAACCAAACGCTCGTGCGCAGAATTGACTTTCTGTGGATAAGATTGTGGATATTTTGGTATTAACTCTTAATTTATTGCCCTAATTCTGCTCTGAGTTGAGCAGCCAATGTGCTCAATTCTGACTGATTAGCTTGCTTACCTTCATGTTTACCCATGTCATGCACATTAGCAGGAATAAGATGGATATGGTAATGGAACACTGACTGCCCCGCTTCTTCTCCTGACAATTGAAGTTGTACAATGCCTTCGCGCTGTAAAACTTTGCGTTGAGCTTTGATGACCTTCTGAGCGGTACTGAAGACAGCCTTAATGTATTCGGCATTCATATCAGACAGTTCAACAGCTTCATATTTTGGAATAACCAATACATGACCTCGAGCCTGAGGCATCACATCCATAAATGCCAAAGTATGATCATCTTCGTATACTTGATGACAGGGAATTTCACCGCGCAGGATTTTGGCAAAGATATTATTCTGATCATATTGCTGCATGTTTTTTTCCTTTTTAGCTTTTATAGCGCATTCAATAAGTACGATTACGCTAAAATGGTCAACTTATTTTTAGCATACAGAGTATTTAATTCCTTAATTCCCTGCTTACCAAAATTGATGGTTAAATTAGCACCTTCGGCTTTATGGCTGGCATCAATGATCACACCTGTACCGAAGCGCTCATGGTGAACGTTCTGCCCAAGTTGAAAACCATCAAAATCTTCTGTTGCTGGTGTTTCAGCCAGTTTACTGCGGCTGTGAAATGGGTTGGTACGCACAGTAGATTGTTGTCTACTAACCAAACTAGAAGAATGAGCAGACAGATGTTGTACGACTTCTTGCGGAATTTCATCCACAAATCGGGAAGACAAAGCAAAATGTGTTTTGCCGTGCAAAAGTCGTTGTTCTGCCATACTCAGATACAGGCGCTGACGAGCTCGAGTAATAGCCACATACATTAAGCGTCTTTCTTCTTCAAGCCCGTTTCGTTCCGCCAGACTAAATTCGCTCGGAAATAATCCTTCTTCCAATCCAGTTAAAAACACCGCATCAAATTCAAGCCCTTTGGCCGCATGTACCGTCATTAGTTGTAATGCTTCTTCGCCCTCACCAGCCTGATGTTCACCTGCCTCCAGTGAGGCAGAGCTTAAAAAGGCTAAAGCAGCCGATAAAGGATTGTCTGTCGGATTATCATCGGGAGATTCATACGAAAAATCTTCTGGTTTAAACGCGATGGCTGCATTGATCAACTCTTCCAGATTGTTAATGCGCTCCTGTTGCTCACCTTTCTGCGATCGATAGTGCTCTATCAATCCACTATCATAAACAACCGATGCCATCAGTTCAGGTAATGAGACATGCAAGGCTTGTGACTGTAATTGTTCAATCAGCTGGACAAAAAAACCTATTTTTTGCTGTTTTAACGCCAGCTTTTTCGCCGCGTGCCATAGAGAGCTGTTATCCTCAGCAGCAGTGGCCTGAATATTTTCAATTGTACGCGATCCAATCCCGCGAGCCGGAACATTAATGACCCGCAATAATGCATTGTCATCTTCGGGGTTCACAGCTAGACGCAGGTAAGCCAAAGCATGTTTAATTTCCTGCCGTTCATAGAAGCGCAAACCGCCATAGATTTTATATGGCAGACCGGCACGAAATAACGCTTGCTCTAGTACCCGCGATTGAGCATTGCTGCGGTATAAAACAGCCATTTGAATATAATTTAAACCATCGCGGTGTAACGCTTTGACTTCATCCACCACAAATTGTGCTTCTTCAACGTCATTAATGGCTCTAAAGGCACGAATTTTTTCTCCGGTTCCAGCCTCGGTACGCAGATTCTTACCCAGACGGGTGGCATTGTTGGCGATAACTGCATTGGCGGCAATCAGGATGTTACCTACAGAACGATAATTTTGCTCTAGTTTGATGGGCTCAGTCACTTGATATTCGCGCATAAAACGTGACATATTTTCAACTTCTGCGCCACGAAAGCGGTAAATACTTTGGTCATCATCACCAACAGCAAAAATAGCCGCGTGCTCACCGGCTAATAATTTTAACCATTGATATTGCAACTTATTGGTATCCTGAAATTCATCAATCAGAATATGGTTAAAGCGATTTTGATAATGCGTCCGCAACACAGCATCGGTTTGCAGCACTTCATAACTGCGAAGCATCAGTTCGGCAAAATCCACAATACCTTCCTGTCTGCATAGCTGGTCGTAACTGGCATAGCATTCGATCATACGATGTTCATGTGGATCACTGGCCTGTAGACTTGATGCTCGTAAACCTGCTTCTTTTTGGGCATTGATAAAACCCTGTAAACTACGCGGAGCAATGACTTCTTCGGCAATATTCAACTGCTTGAGTAAGCGCTTGATTACCCCTAATTGGTCTGCACTGTCCAAAATCTGAAATGCTCTGGGCAACTCAGCTTGCTGATAATGTAGACGTAAAAACCGATGACATAAGCCGTGGAAAGTGCCTAACCACATGCCACGAATCGAAAAAGGCAACAAGGTACTCAGACGTAATTGCATTTCTCGGGCAGCTTTATTGGTAAACGTAACCGCCAATATACTGTGGATACTCGCCTGCCCAGTTTGCAACAACCAGGCAATGCGCGTAGTCAGAACTCGGGTTTTACCACTTCCCGCGCCGGCCAGTACCAGTGCAGGTTGCGGTGGCCAAGTCACCGCTGCTAATTGTTCATGATTAAGCCCGGTCAACAGATCGGTAGATGATAAATTTTCCATAGGGCTATTGTAGCTGATTAAGCTAAAAAATACCTGAGCTGTTGCCGATTATCTGTTCCAACTTTCCATACAATAATGCAATGAAAACTTTAAAGCGTTGTAAGCGTATTGGAATGGTGAAAGACAGAACAGATAAAAATTTATCAGGGTAAAACCGTCAGATATAAACTTTGGTTCAGCGCTCCGGAAAAATGAGCACTATATTGACCTTCAATGAGTTTATGAGTTAGAAAAAACGCTCCAGAAGAAACCAGTTCACCTGCATGCAAAACTAAACCATGTTGATCTAACTTTTGCAATAACCATTGTAAAGCATGCAATGGATTATCCAGTACGGCGCGCGCATTGCCGGTAACAATAGTTTGCCCATTCAAAATCAGTTCTGCTTCAATATTATTCAGCTCATCTACGCTTAAATCCTCTCCATCGACACATTCACCATAGACCACATAGCCACCTATGGTTCCGTCAGCAACAATCAAATATTTATTCAAAGCGGGAAACCAATGAGAAAAGCGCGAATCAGGAATTTCAAGACAGCCGGTGACCAAAACATTTTTTAAAAGCTCAGCATCAGTCATGCCCACATACAAGTCAGTTTTGGCAATAAAGCCCAGCTCCATCTCAATCAACGGTTGGTTCATTTTTGCCAATGACAATTCAGCTGGTTGCGGCAGAAGATGACTGAGCTCGTGCTGTCCGTAAATGGGCTCATCCACATTAAACAGCTTTTGAGTAAGAGAATTAGTCAGTGATACTTTATATCCGCCTAAAGGAGAGGCTTTTCCTGCTGTAAAGGCATGTTGAATCTGATAGGCCTTTTCCAAATCCCGAACTTTATCAGCATAATCGAGCATTGCTAAAGGTTCCTGGTGATAATAAGCATATAGCAGTGCGTTTACTAATTCGGGACAATCCATCTGGCTCTCTTTCTATTCATCAAATTGATATTATTAATTAAATAATATCAGCTTGGTGTACTAAGAGGGCTTAAGCCAGGTAAATCAGAAAAGCTGTTTTCTCGCACAATTTGACAAAAATTTTCCAGATAGCTCTTATCTTTATCATTTTCGCGCATAGCGGCATACAATTCACTTTGTAACGGCACTGAACCAATTTGGCGGGCAACAACATATCCCTTTTCCAAATAAGGCATAACCGTCCAGTAAGGTAAAGCGGCCACCCCGCGTCGGCTGGCAACCAGTTGGATAATGGCAATCGTTAATTCACTGTTGCGTCGAGCAGGATGAATGCCAGCAGGTATCAGCACTTTGCGCAATAAATCCAACATATCGTCTGGTACCGGATAGCTGATCAGCGTTTCGTCACGGAAATCTTCAGCCTGCCAAATACTTTTATCGGCTAAAGGATGATCTTTAGCGCAAATGCCTACCATTTCATAAGCAAAAAGCGGCTGAAAAACAATTCCGCTCTGGGGCGCATATTCCGAAACAATGGCCAGATCAGCTCGATGCGTCAGCAATAGACCTACCGGATCAGCCTGAAATCCTGATACAATATCTAATTCCACCTTCGGCCATAAAGGGCGGAACTTATCCATAGCCGGCATCAGCCAGTCAAAGCAGGTATGACACTCTACCGCAACCCGCAATTCACCAGCTTCACCTTCAATTAATTGTGTTACATCTAATTCAGCCACCGTAACCAGTGGCGAAATATCCTTAGCCAGTTGCAAAAGTCGCTCACCTACCGGCGTGAAGAGGAGCGGATTGGATTTTCGTTCAAACAACGGCGTCCCAAAATATTGCTCCAGTACCCGTATTTGATGTGACAAAGCCGATTGCGTCAAAAAAACCCGTTTAGCCGCCATCGATACACTGCCTGTTTCCTCTAAAGCCAGTAATGTGCGTAAATGACGCAACTCAACAATCGACTCCATAGCTTATTCCCCCTTATAAAATACTGACAACAGTCATAAGTTAAATCATTCATACAACCAAATTTTGGCTGAGCTAAATATTTTTATTATTTCAGTTGCTATACAGATATAAAACTGAAAATAAAAATATAAAATCAAATTATAAATAGCATCACTTCCATTTCTAACCTACAGCAGCCAAAATTCTATATTAAAAAAATTCATACACTACTACAAAATTTATCGCTTGTCGCCACAACATAACTGTCGCACACTAAGTAATAGTAAAAATTAACCATTCATAACAGGAACAATAGAGATGAATACCTTCCATCTAGCAGGATATCCACGAGTTGGGGCCAAACGCGAACTTAAATTTGCCGTAGAAGCTTTCTGGAAAGGCAATCAAAGCGAAAGCGAATTACGTCAGGTGGCGGCTGATATACGACAGCAAAACTGGGCCACTCAAATATCAGCAGGAGCGGATCTGTTGCCGGTTGGTGATTTTTCTTTTTACGACCATGTATTGGATACGGTATGTGCTTTGGGAGCCATTCCGGCACGATTCGGTTTCGATCCTGCTGATTTAAGCTTAAATCAATACTTCCAACTGGCTCGCGGTAATGAGAATCAAGTGGCCATGGAAATGACCAAATGGTTTGATACCAACTACCACTATATTGTTCCTGAATGGCATCGGGATACCCAATTCAAGGCGCATGCGGCTAATCTCATCGCGCAGATTAACGAAGCCAAAGCCACTGGACATGATATTAAACCCACCCTGCTAGGTCCAATTAGCCTGTTATGGCTAGGTAAAGAAAAAGATGCAGGCCATAACCGTCTGGAACTTTTGCCGCGCCTGTTACCTGAGTATCAAAAATTATTACGAGAACTGGCTAATGCTGGCGTAGATTGGATTCAGATAGATGAGCCGATTCTGGCGGTAGACATTAATCAAGAATGGGTTGATGCATTTGCTCCCACTTATCAAGAGCTAGCCATTACCGGCACCCGTATCATCATCGGCACCTACTTTGCCAGCGTGGCCGAATACCTTGATCTGTTAAAAGCATTACCGGTTAATGGTGTCCATATCGATTGTGTACGCGCTCCAGAACAGCTGGCCGAATTTGCCAATGTCTGGCCACAAAATAAAGTATTATCCGTGGGCGTGATTGATGGACGAAATGTCTGGCGTGCCAATTTACGAGAAATCATTGAACTGCTGGCACCAGTGGCCACCCAATTAGGCAATAACCTGTGGATCGCACCAAGCTGTTCATTATTGCATAGCCCACAAGACTTAGATATTGAAGAAAAACTCAATCCAGAAATCAAAAATTGGTTGGCTTTTGCTGCGCAGAAATTGCAGGAATTGGGCATCATCAAACAAGCTCTGGCACATGGTAAAGATACAGTGGAAAAAGCCTTAGCCGCATCAGATATTGCTGCTGCTGGTCGCAGAACCAGTCATCTGATTCACAATGAAAAAGTCGCGACCCGTATCGAACAATTGCGCGCCCATGCTGATCAACGTCACAGCCCCTTTGCCCAGCGTATAGAAAAACAACAGGCATGGATGAAATTACCGTTACTACCCACAACCACCATCGGTTCGTTCCCGCAGACACAGGAAATACGACAGGCACGTGCAGCATTTAAAAAAGGGGAATTAAGTGCTGCAGATTATGAAGCAGCGATGAAGAAAAACATAGCCTATTGTGTAGCACAACAAGAACAACTTGATATCGATGTACTGGTGCATGGTGAAGCAGAACGCAATGATATGGTGGAATATTTTGGAGAACAACTCAATGGTTATTGCTTTACCCAATATGGATGGGTACAAAGCTACGGGTCCCGCTGTGTGAAACCACCCATTATTTACGGTGATGTGTCCCGTCCTCAAGCAATAACAGTAGCCTGGTCGGCATATGCTCAGTCATTAACCAAACGACCCATGAAAGGCATGCTTACCGGTCCGGTAACCATGATGAAATGGAGTTTTGTGCGCAATGATGTACCCTTAAGCTTAGTATGTAAACAAATTGCCTTAGCACTGAATGATGAAGTACTAGATCTGGAAAAAGCCGGCATTCGGGTTATCCAAATTGATGAACCGGCAATACGTGAAGCTTTGCCATTAAAACGAGCACAATGGGATGAATATCTTGCTTGGGCATGTGAGTCTTTCCGGTTGACCTCCACCGATGCCGATGACAGCACCCAGATTCATACCCATATGTGTTATTCAGAGTTCAACGATATACTACCGGCCATTGCCAGCATGGATGCCGACGTAATCACCATTGAAACCTCTCGTTCCGATATGGAATTATTGGATGCATTTGTTAAATTTAAATATCCAAACGATATTGGTCCTGGTGTTTATGACATTCACAGCCCGCGCGTTCCGACCGAAGCAGAAGTTGAACATCTATTGCGCAAGGCATTAAACGTAATCAACCAGCGTCGCTTATGGGTAAATCCAGATTGTGGATTAAAAACCCGAGGCTGGGCAGAAACCCATGCAGCTTTAGAAGTGATGGTAAAAGTAACCAAAAAATTGCGTGCTGAACTGAACGCTTAATCTAAAACTAGCCGATCAAATCGCCCTGATTCAGGGCGGTTTTTTTATCTCTTCTCGACAACAAAAA
>CALYOS010000040.1 GCA_945267035.1 uncultured Neisseriaceae bacterium
ATTTAAATTTTCAGTTAAAAAGTCATAATAATTTAAATTATCCACGGCACTAAATTGCTCTACAAAGAAGCTTTATATAATTTCCTTTATTTCTCAGATTTAACCCGATAGCTGATATAAGTTTTCAAATTAGACTCTAATACTTTTTAGCTTACCTTACTGCATTTTTTCTAATGTTAAATTTTCCTCTAAATTTATAGATGACCTATCCAAAGATTCTTTAGATACTTAAATTTTTTTTATCAATTTTATTCACAGAAGGCATTTGTTCAGAAGTGATTCTAATTTTTTTTGGTACGTCCATTTTCTTTTAATATCCATTCACTTTTTTCAAAAAAATCCTTTTCTCCGATTAATGTTCCGACAAAATAAGTCTCTCCAAATGTCATACTAAATATTTTATCTAGTTTTAAAAACGTTCATTATTTACCTTCTAATTGGTTTTGTAAAACCCAGTAATCTCTTTTTCAAAGTGTTTCTCAAATTAAACATCTTCTGCATATAGAAAATATTCGGCATGTTGCCATGATAGACAATCAAATTTTGCTAGTAACTTAACTTCATTCAAAAAAGGATTGCAAACTGAGACTATGTCGCCCTATAGAATTTGTGCGTAATATAGATGATTAATAAGAATAGTGCATGCTTATTAGCACCATTTAGATTATGTTGTTGATGAATCAAGATGAATCTTGCTGAAGACTAAATACTTTGTTCATGGCTCTACACGCGAAATAAACGATGAGCTAGCTTAATCCATTTTTTATCAAAAGTGTTTGCTGGATATATTGAATTAAATGATTTAGCGAATGGGTGGGGTATATCGTGGCTAAACCGCTTCATCTTTAGTGGTTTACCAACTTGGTTAATTGAGCTATTTAAACCGTTATTTAGACTCAGTCTTATTTTAAGGCATAAAAAATGCTTATTTGCAGACTTATCAAGATGCTGTGGTGTGGGTTTTTTTTATGAATCAAGTCCCAGCCCAATGTCTATAATGGGAAAGAAAAACAATACAAACATTCATTGTGGGTTTTATCCAAGTCCAAATTGCAGTCTTCAGCCCCACCGGCAAATCAAGCGTAAAGCGTTAATCTAGGAACGCAATGGGATGTACATGCAATCAGATTAATTCTGAGTGCATACATGAAATGAATGAAAGCAAAGAGGATTAATATCGGGGAATACTTGGGTCAACCATCAGAGACCAGGCATCAATGCCTCCACTGAGATTATACACATCATCAAAACCATTTTCGGATAAGTATAAGGCAACTTGCAAACTGCGCATGCCGTGATGACAATAAATAACAATGGGTAAATCATCTGGAATCTCGTTTTGGCGAATCGGAATAAGATTCATCGGAATGTGCATGTGATCAGGTAGTGCAGCAACAAGAACTTCATCTTGTTCACGAACATCAAGCAAGATAAATGGTTTTTTTTCTGATAACCATTGCTGTAATTGCTTGGGACTGATTTCTTCAACAGACATAAAAACTTTGATTTCTTAATGGGTAAATATTGCAGTATTCAAGCGGTGCTAAACCCGCTGTTGCCGAAAAAAAGCACTCAAGCAACGAAACATATCATACTGCTAAATTTTCCCCATTCCCATTACTTTTATACTTGGTTTATTCTATGACTGAATAAGACGAATAGGCTATCGCTTTCTCAATCCTAATGCTCATTCAAGTTTGATATCACCTATAACAGCTCTTGTCATATATTTTTATCAATAAGATAAGTTGCTGGGGTAGACAATTTTAAAGGATTAAATAGGTTAAATTCTCACCCTTGTGCTTATAGATATGGCGAATATTCTCTTGTAGCGTGTAGACAAGCGCAAATTTCGTCGCAATTTGCTTATCTTTATCACAACGCCTTGTCAATTTAAGCTGGTTTTAGCGCGTGACTATATGCTTAAAATCGCTAGTCTGAGAAAAAATGCGCAAACCGTTGCCTCATCACCCTGTGTATGATAGATAGCTGGTTAATGGGTTCATTCAGCCATACGCAACGGGCAGCAATTACCACGCTAACAACTTCATCTGACAGCATGGTATGGTTGAGTGAAATAGGTCAATCCTCGGCATCTGGCAAGACACAATCTACAGCGATCTCACCCATTGTCAGCGCACAATTTCTACAGGGTGCTCAATCTGTTTGTGTGGTGATGGTCCAACCGTCTTTAATTGATCAGCAGGGACATTCTGCGTCAGCTTTTTTTGGGTATTAGCTGAAGTTTTTATTTAATTTTATGATTATTTTATTGTAAGAAATTAATTCTGCACTTGGCTTCTGACCTTTCGCTGTATCAACTCTGTTTCGCTTGCAAATAAACATCCTTAGCTAATTTAGCGTGAAAATTGTCCAACCCATGATGAAATTTTGACCGGATGCTTAAGTTTGTCATATGCCAATACCGGTGCGTAAAGATATACCTATGGTACGGATAAGCCGTTATTTGCGTTGCCATTTGCCATCAGCACCTTTATGGTAAACTTTTTCTACCGCTGCCCAGGCAACTCTAAACGCGATGGTTTCAGGATCACTGTTGTCGCGCCGTTTGCTTGGGTCTTGATATTCCTCAATGGCATGGTTAAACGCATCTTTAAAAATATCCTGTGCATGTTCTGGTAAAACATGGCGCACAGAAGCAGGCAGATCATTGCGTGTTTGATATGGCATATTATTTCTCCTTAATGCTGACAATGATGATGATGATTCATCGTGGTTTATCAATATAATTCATTGTTTTAAAACTTAATCTTATTTTAATGATCAGGCAAGTTTATTTTCATAATATTTTCATTAGGCACGCAGTTAAATAAAATTGACGGTGTGGAAAATAATTTGAAATATAAATCAGTTTCTTTGTTACAGGCTAAACCTAAGCTAAGTAACATAATCACATTAAGGATCATTGCGGCTAAGTCAAACTGAACAGTTCTTCAATCATGGTGAAAATGATCATAAAGCGTTGTTGGAATATAGTGAGAGATGATATTCGGTGAGATAATTAAACTTAATTTCAGAGTATCTCAGTGTGGGTCTTTGCTGACGCAATCCATGCAATGACAGTGTAACCGTGTCTTGGATGATGACCAATACTGCCTTAATTCATTATCAGGATAAAACAATATGAAATACATCGGTGCGCATGTGAGTGCGTCTGGTGGGGTGGATAATGCGCCAATCAATGCTAATCAAATCGGAGCAACGGCATTTGCCCTGTTTACTAAAAATCAACGCCAATGGTGTGCCAAACCGCTTGAAGCAGCGGTAATTGATCGTTTTAAAAAACATTGTGAACAATATGGTTTCAGTAGTAAACAAATCCTACCGCATGATAGTTATCTGATTAATTTAGGTCATCCAGATCAGGAGCAATTAGAAAAATCTCGTATGGCTTTTTTAGATGAAATGCAACGATGTGAGCAATTAGGTTTAACTTTGCTCAATTTTCATCCAGGCAGCCATTTAAAACAAATATCGGTAGATGCATGCCTTAGTCGTATTGCTGAATCCATTAATTTGACCTTAGATAAAACCAGCAATGTGGTGGCTGTGATTGAAAATACCGCAGGGCAAGGATCTAATCTCGGTTATCAATTCGAGCATCTGGCTGCGATTATTGATCAGGTTGAAGATAAAAGCCGTGTAGGTGTTTGTATCGACACTTGTCATGCCTTTGCGGCTGGATATGATCTACGTTCTGAACAAGCATGTGAGGAAACGTTTTCTCAGTTTGAAAAGATCGTGGGTTTTCAATATTTACGCGCTATGCACTTGAATGATGCGAAAAGTGAATTTGCCAGTCATGTTGATCGTCATCATAGTTTAGGTAAAGGTAATATTGGCGAGGCTGCTTTTAAATACATTATGCGTGATGCCAGAATTGATGAAATCCCACTTATTCTCGAAACCATCGACCCAGAAATTTGGGGGCAAGAAATAGCTTGGTTAAAGGCGCAAGCTGATATTTGAGAAATGGACTATTTAGTTGATTATGCTAAGACTAATATCTTGGCTGAAGAGGTTTGATTTTAAGCTAAGGGTATTTTAATCATGACCATGTTCAACTTAATTTAGTCAAAAATGATTTGATTAGAACTGTTCACTGAATGGCATTCGTTTATCAAATCCATCTCTCCGATTTTTGTGTTTACTTTAACCATGGCACATATCTATTAATGGATATGGTCCATGGTTGAATATCAAAATTTGAATTGGCTCGGTTGATTGATGGCTAAACTATGAAGTGTGGGCGCAAGGGTTTCGAACAATACCGTTTCTTGAATTTGGTTGTTTTGACGTTCAAATAACACTGCTTTCATCAAGGGTGCATCACCGATTATGGCTACCATACGACCATGTTCGGGGAGCTGATCGAGCAGAAAGGTGGGCAACTGTGAAATGCCTCCTCCTACATAGATAGCAGAAAAAGGCGTCTGGATCATTTTCTCACTCAGTCCATCACCCACTTTATATTGAATATTGGTGTAACCAAGTTCGCTCAAAACAGTTTTCGCCGTTTGTTGTTGTGCAGCATCGATATCAATAGTTAAAACTTGGTTAGCTAATCTGGCCAGCACGGCAGTGGCATATCCGGAACCTGTGCCAATTTCCACAACTGTGTCTGCAAGGTTTAGTTTTAAAGCTTGAATAAGCCGAGCCATCACTTTAGGTTCCAGCATACTACCGCCATTAGCCAGTGGTAAGGATTGATCGCTATAGGCGAGTTGTTGATGTTGCGGTAAAACAAAGCGCTCACGTGGTATGTCGCTGAGAACATCCAGCAAATCAAAATCTAATACGTCCCAGGGACGGATTTGCTGCTCGACCATATTGTAGCGGGCGGTATTGAAATCCATGTCGGCTCCAAATTGCTGTGATTGACCAGCTATTCTGTTAATCAATCAGTTGGTGGATGTTAAGTCGTATTAAGCTGGTGTATCAATATCTGAAGGTGAATTATAAAACGATTTAACTATTGACAATAGTGTAAATGTTAAGGAAAAAGGGTTTGAATAAAGGGTGATGTGTTTAAATCACAGAGGCTTTGGGCTTGGTGTCTAAAAGATTTGCTCGATCCGGTCGCTTCATGGTGCAGTTGACATAAAACGAATGCAGACTATCAATACCTTTTTTGTTTGCCATACTCTGTACAATAAAGTATTTTACTAAATTCTTGAAGAAGAACGAAGTTTGGCTGTCATCAAATCTTAGAGAATCTCTTCGTAATCATGTCCAGCGGCAGTGGTGCAACAGGGGAGGAAATGCCATCACAAAAGGGTGTCTGCCTTATTTGGAATCAGTGTTATTAAACTCAGTTGCAGAAGATGAAATCGATTGCTGTGGTCTCGACCAAATTTTTAA
The DNA here is from genome assembly GCA_945267035.1 of uncultured Neisseriaceae bacterium. Taxonomy (GTDB): domain Bacteria; phylum Pseudomonadota; class Gammaproteobacteria; order Burkholderiales; family Neisseriaceae; genus Snodgrassella. The sequence goes on from CALYOS010000040.1 coordinate 5,383, forward strand.
AGTTAAACGTCAATCCGTTGCGATCTATTTAGCTGGTAAATGATGCAATCTGCTAACAAGGTCTCCCCAGATAATAAAATAAAGCTGACAAATGGCGGTGGTTAATACTGTAGTTCAGGGTTGATGTAGTTGGGCGAATACATTTCAGAAATTCAACTGTGCAGGAGGAAGGGGATTTATGGTTAATATTTTGCGGTTTATGGTGCTTTTTTGGGTGTTGATTTCTTCCGCCTCGGCCAGTGTTGGTTTTAAAGAAATAAATCTCACAACCCAGACTCAGCACCCACTTAATATTGCTGTATGGTATCCAGCTAAGGAACAGAAAAAAACGACAACTATTGCCGCTAATAAGCTCTTTATTGGTTCGCAAGTGTCCCTCAACGCTGAACCCATTTCATCAGGTCAACATACCCATCCATTGATCGTGCTGTCGCATGGTTACAGTGGTAGCTGGCGTAATTTAAGTTGGTTAGCGTATGAATTAAGCAGCTTGGGCTACATTGTGGCTGCACCTACACATCATGACCCTCTTTCCTCAACCCAGCGAAATAATCAGCCAGCTCAGTTATGGTTGCGACCGCAGGAATTAAGCATGACAATTGATGCAGTCTTAGCAGATCGATCATTGAGTAAGCTGATTGATAAGGATAAAATTGCTGCCATCGGGCATTCGCTTGGTGGCTGGACGGTTCTTTCTTTAGCTGGGGCCAAATTTGATACCAGACAATTTCAACAAGATTGCCGGACTCACTCATATTTAAAAGCGTGTCAGCTGATGAATCAGTTAGGTCTGGATCAGCCAGAATTCCTTCAACCAACACGTGACGAGCGAGTGAAAGCGGTGGTTACTTTGGATGCCGGATTGACTAGAGGGATGACAACTGAAAGTTTGCAACAGTTTCAATTACCGATATTAGTGATCGGCGCTGGCAATGTGGCTAGTAACAGGGAGGTCAAGCTTGAATCAGGGCATATGCAACCCTTTCTGCCTAAGCAGACCTCAACCTTTGTGTTTATCTTTGATGCAACGCATTTTAGTTTTATTCAAACGTGTAAACCTCTTACAAAAGGTTTATGGTGTCAGAATGGGTATCAGCGTGATAGAGAGGAAATTCATCGCGAAGTGACTTATTTAACCTTGGGTTTTTTGACCAAATTATGGTCAAATAATCCGGTGCAGCCGCAGGACAAGTTTTAAGTTTAGTTGTGCGGTATGTTAATTATTTATTGATATCCGGCAACGATTTTTACTGAGCCAAAAAATGATTGATTTTGATCCGCATGGCTAAGTGAAAGATAGTATAGGGATGGGATATTTAAGACAGAAGCTATAGGAATGGACGGACTTCTGCCAGTAGTGCAAAAGAGTAGGCTAAGGTACAATTTCACCTAAGTTGTCGTCAGATGACGTCGATTAATCATTAAATTGAATACAAGGCATGGGCGTGAATCAGGAAAAGAATACGATGTGGCAACAAAAATGGATCATGGGTAACTGGAAGATGAACGGCAGTTTGGCCAGCAATCAGCAGTTACTACTAGCATTGCAGAAGCCAGTTTCAGCAGCGTCTGCTCAGGTTTATTGCGCAGTTGCTGTTCCTGATGTATACCTGACAAGCGCTAAAGAGCAGGTGCGTGGTTTTCCTTTGGTAATAGGCGCACAAGACGTCAGCAGATTCGGAGATTTTGGTGCCTATACTGGTGAAATCAACGCGCAAATGCTTGCTGATGTAGGTGCTGGCTTTGCGTTGATAGGGCATTCGGAAAGACGACAGTATTTTCAAGAAGATAATGCAATTTTGTTATCTAAATTGCAACATTGTCTGTCTGCACACATTTTACCTATTTTGTGTGTTGGCGAAACCTTAGCACAACGAGAATCAGCTCAGGAAAAAGCCGTTGTGGGCGATCAGTTGGCGATATTGGCTGAATTGAGTGCAACAGAGGTAGTCGTGGCCTACGAGCCAGTATGGGCGATTGGAACTGGCAAAATACCCACTACGCGTCAGATTGCTGAGATGCATCAGTTTATTTATCATCAAATCTTGTCATTATGCGGTAAAGATGTTAAAATCCGCGTCCTTTATGGCGGTAGTGTCAACACAAAAAATGCAGCAGAAATTTTGGCTGTGCCGCATGTTGACGGTGCTCTGGTTGGCGGTGCCTCTCTGCAGGCTGATAGTTTTACCGCTATTATTCAGGCCGCTTGCGCGCCTGCTCTATAAAAGTTGACCTTATGGAAGCATTTAAAACCATTATCTTAATCGTAAATATATTTGCCGCACTGTTTGTGATCGTGCTGGTACTGATGCAGCAGGGCAAAGGTGCTGATGCTGGTGCTGCTTTTGGCTCAGGTAGTGCTCAAGGTGTATTTGGTGCTGCCGGTAATGCAAATTTTCTCAGTCGCAGTACTGCGATTGCGGCTACTATCTTTTTTGTGACGTGTTTGGCTCTGGGTTATATTTCCACTCACGGTCGTACCGGTCTGGATTTCAGTAATGTGAATCAGAAACCAGTGGTGCAGCAGCCTGCTGCTAATCAACCAGTCAGTGCACCAGTCACACCTGCTGCTCCGGCTAATAAACCAGTTATACCGGAGTAATATCGTTCAAATTTAGCCGACATGGTGAAATTGGTAGACACGCCATCTTGAGGGGGTGGTGACCCTAGGTCGTACGAGTTCAAGTCTCGTTGTCGGCACCATTAATGAATAAGGGCAGCCTGTAAGGCTGCCCTTTGAATTTCTAGCAACGATCAATGATTCATAGATCAATTAATGAATTTTTGCATTTGGCTAAACACAATATTTTATTCGTAAAACTTATTCTAGTAATTCTTAATTAGAATAATCCTATAGATAAGTTGTGACTGAAAGTATTGTTACGGTTCAAAGAGGAAATTTATTCATAGCCAGTAACGCTAACCGTGCACGCTGACGGCTTTTAAACTGGCTACTTTTAGCCATGATGGGCATTGAATCTCAGCATAACACCTATTGATTGATGATCAGGATCAGATTCAATAAACTTTTTTATCGTTAATATCACGGCAAATTATATTGTTGATGGTAACCCTATTATAGACAAGCGGAATTCATTTTATGTTTAATGCTGATCCCTTTGATTATTTAGAAGATCTGACAAGCAAGAAGACGCAGTATTTTATCAAGCAGGCGAATGAATATACCCAATCCTGCTTTGCGGCAGACACATGCTATCAGACTATGCAGGCTGACATGGTATCGGTATTGCAGGATGATCAGCAGATCCCTTTTTGTCAGGAGCATCGTGCGCGAATGTACCATTTTTACCAGTCAGCAGAATGGCCTAAAGGGGTATACCGCGTATGTAGTGCTTCAAGCTATAGATCGGGTTTGCCGCAATGGGAAATACTATTTTCTGTGGCCGATTTTGATGCCATATTGCACGATGATGTCTATTTGCAAGGTGTGGCGCATTATGTAGAAAGCCCCGAGCATGTGCTTATTAGCCTGAGTGCCCGTGGTGCCGATGCGGCTTACACGATTGAATTTAATTTGGCCGAGCGGAAAATTGTTGAAGGTGGTTTTCATTTTCCTCTAAGCAAAAGTATCGTTAGCTGGCGCGATGTCGATAGTGTTTGGGTTTGTCCGGCATGGGATGAACGACAATTAACCCATGCCGGTTATCCACGCCAAATATGGCTGATGCAGCGAGGGCAAACTTTCGCAGAGGCCACGCCGGTATTGGAAACCGATACTGAGGCTATGATGGTGAATGCTTGGCGTTATTTAGACAGTCAAGGTTCGCCAATTGATTTACTGGAAGTTTCTGATGGTTTTTATCACAAGCAGTATTATCAGGTCATGCATGACATCAGTGTGCATTTATTGCCTTTGCCTGATGATTGTGAATTAATGGGTTACCTGTACGGGCAATTGCTGGTGCAACTGCGCAGTGACTGGCAGCGTGCCAATAAACAATATCCAGCTGGTTGCTTGGTGGCAGTGAAGCTGAATAAAGGTGAATTAGGTGCCGCGCAGATCATTTGTCAGCCTACCAGTGCTCAGGCAATAGAAAGTATTGAAACCACGCGTCGCTTCGTGGTGGTATCTCTTCTGGATCATGTTCAAAGTCGTCTGCTGGCATGGCGGTATACGGAAACTGGCTGGCAACAGGTGAATTTACCCGCTCTTCCACCTGGGGCGCTGGAAATAATTGATCAGCCATGGGGCGGTGACGTGCTTTATCTGGCCATCAGTCATTTTACGGTACCGCTAACGCTGTATACCTTGGATCTAAATCTGTTGGAGCTGTGTGTCATGCGGGTACAGCCTGCACAGTTTGATGCCACAGGAATTTCCATCAGACAGTTTTATGCTAAGGCACAAGATGGTACAGACATTCCCTATTTTCATGTGGGCAAAAATATCACCGCCGATACACCAACCATAGTATATGTATATGGTGGATTTGCCATGCCTCAACTGCCTTACTATTTAGGTGGTGTCGGACGCTACTGGTTGGCAAAGGGTTATGCTTTTGTGCTGGCTAATGTCCGTGGAGGTGGCGAGTTTGGTCCTAAGTGGCATCAGGCCGCATGTGGGGTGAATAAGCAAATCAGTGTAGATGATTTACTGGCAGTATTACAGGATTTATATACCCATGGTTATGCCAGTAAGCAACACACCGCCATACAAGGTGGTAGTAACGGTGGCTTGCTGGTGGCGGCGGCATTTTGTCAGCAACCTGAACAGATTGGCGCCATGGTATGTGAAGTGCCATTGACAGATATGTTGCGCTATCCCTATTTGTCAGCCGGTGCATCCTGGCTGGATGAGTATGGGGATCCAACTATTGCTGAGCATCAACAGTCTTTACAAGCCATCTCACCCTATCATAATTTATCGAACAAACAATGTTATCCTCCGGCGCTGATTACCACCAATATTGCTGATGACCGGGTGCATCCGGCGCATGCATTGAAATTTTATGCTCGCCTGCGTGGTCTCAATCAGCCTGTATGGCTAGCAGTACCGGATACAGGTGGTCATAGCGGAGGTGGTACACAGGACAGTACCGCAGCGGAATTAGCTCTGATCATGAATTTTCTCTATCAAACCATCGCCAAACAGGCACAGGATGCGTGATGCTCTGCTTTAGCCACTGCCATTGATTAGAACAAAGATACAAGGAAAAAAATTTTACGGGATAAGTATTGTCGTTATAAATTAAAGATTACCCTGATGTGTATTTTGCCTTTTCATGTAGTACCAACAATCATCCATATTGATAGCTGGCAATCATCGTGAACAATGGTGGAAAGGGTTGAATGACAACAATCAGCTAGTGCAGAGATGTGCAATCATGGCATAAATGGTGGGCAAGGTTTCGGCACGGTTTTAAACAGCCTGCTGTGAGTGATGGTTGATGCATCTTATCAAAGGTGTAACAGAAATTGGCTGATGTCTTGCTTGGTTGGTTTTAGTCGGTTTATTTTGCTGGAAAATACTCTACAGCAGCCGGCATGACCGTGTAAGTACAGCCAGAAAAAATATGTGAATGGAATTTGGTATAATACTCATATAACTTGTGACAAAAAAACAGGCTGTGCTAATATGGCTGCCATTCGCCATACGGATGTTGCTGATATCAATAAATAGAAGTGTTGTGAACATCGCCGAAAACCGCATAAATGTTGATAAAACAAATTGTATGGAAAACTCTATTTTTATTAGGTACAATATCAGCTAATGAAAAGTTGATTAATTCAATTAACCCCGTCTGCACATCGCAGGCTAAGAAACGAAAGATCAGTCAATGGATAACACTATCGAACAACGCGTGAAAAATATTGTTGCTAAAAAATTGGAAGTGAATGAAGCCGATGTAAAAAATGAATCTTCATTTCAAGAAGATTTAGGTGCAGATTCACTGGACACCGTTGAATTGGTAATGGCGCTGGAAGATGAGTTTGGTTGCGAAATTCCAGACGAAGAAGCAGAAAAAATCACTACTGTTCAACAAGCAATTGACTTTGTTAGCGCTCATTTGAATTAATCTTTGAATGGTTAACTATATCCGGATTACCTCTGACGAAAATTCTGTGGCTCAGCTCACTTATTCGACAGGGGTTTTTCTCGCGAGCAATTTATGAGTAAAAAAAGAGTTGTCATTACTGGTCTGGGGCAGGTGTCTCCTGTAGGTAATGATGTTGGTACAGCTTGGCAGAATCTGCTTGCAGGTGTGAGTGGCATTGGTGCTATTACCCATTTTGATGCCTCATCTGTGGCTTGTCGCATAGCTGGCCAGGTTAAAGATTTCGATATAACACAGTATATTAGCTCTAAAGAGGCGCGCAGAATGGATACCTTTATCCATTTTGGTATTGCTGCTGCCTTACAAGCTATTGCTGATGCTGATCTGGATAATATAGCCGGACTGGATAAAACTCGGGTTGGGGTAAATATCGGCGCAGGTATTGGTGGTTTGCCTTCTATTGAGGAAACTGCCCGTACCATGATTGCCAACGGCGCCCGTAAAATTAACCCGTTCTTTATTCCCAGTTCCTTAATCAATATGATTTCCGGTCACGTCACCATTCTCAAAGGCTATCAGGGACCGAGCTATGGTATGGTTTCTGCCTGCACAACAGGGGCACATAGCATTGGTGATGCTGCCCGTCTGATTAAATACGGTGATGCTGATATCATGATCGCCGGCGGTGCCGAAGCAGCCATTTGTGAAATGGGTGTGGGCGGTTTTGCTGCCATGAAGGCCTTGTCAACCCGCAACGATGATCCGGCGACTGCATCCCGACCATGGGATAAAGGTCGTGATGGGTTTGTCATGGGAGAAGGTGCTGGCGTGATGGTGTTGGAAGAATATGAGCACGCCAAAAAACGTGGCGCCAGAATTTATGCTGAGCTGGTCGGCTTTGGTATGAGCTCTGATGCTTATCACATCACTGCTCCAAGCATGGAAGGACCCGCTTTAGGCGTGACCCGAGCTCTGAATGACGCCGGCTTGAATCCAGATGATATTGATTATGTGAATGCACATGGTACTTCAACACCTTTGGGTGACGTGAATGAAACCAATGCGATTAAACTCGCTTTGGGTGAGCATGCGCGCAAAGTGGTGGTGAATTCAACCAAATCCATGACCGGTCATTTACTGGGTGGTGCTGGTGGTGTCGAAGCTGTTTATACCGCCATGGCAATCTATACGCAAAAATCACCTCCAACCATTAATCTCTTTGAACAAGATATTGAAGCTGGTTGTGATCTGGATTATTGTGCCAACGAAGCCCGTGATATGCAAATTCGGGCAGCCATTTCCAATTCATTTGGTTTTGGTGGTACCAATGGATCATTGGTATTTAAACGCTTCGAAAACTAATGCGTTTTTATAATCCTAACAGGCTGCTTGTAGTCAAGCAGCCTGTTATTTTATATTCAGTCACAACTGTTTCTAGCTGGCGCTGTTCGATGAAAGATAAAAAATTAATTAAACTTTTTATTTTTCAGAATATTAGCTAAATGTGATGCTGGTTGTGGGTATTGCAGTACACGCATTGGCGCGCTACTTTTATAGTTGTTATAAGGCTAGTGACAGGTTGTCATTTCGGTTGGATTGCGCCGGAATCCGGAAAAAATTGATGGTTGTGCCAGATCTGTGCTGGGTTAAAATGACAAAATGCTAAGGCGTAATCATGCTTAGCTTGCTGTTTTAATATGAATATATCGTTATAATAGCTCCCGTTATCGTGAGTTAGGGGTAGATTTCAGCAGATTAAGCAGCAGATCAATGCTCTGGTCTGTCTTGAATTTAAGCGGTTTGCACTTATTTTCGCATCAGTCATTCGTGTATTCAGCTTGAATTGGTTTGGCTGGAATACCGACAGAAATCAGATCACCGGCGGTAGAGAAGGAATTAAAGTCATGAAAATCGGAGTATTGGGTGCTGGTGCATGGGGAACAGCCCTAGGCATTCATTTTGCGTTACATGGTCATCAGGTATGGTTATGGTCACATAATGATGCTCATGTCGCACAATTGCAGCAGCAGCGTACGAATGCGCGCTATTTGCCAGATTTTCTGTTGCCGGATAATCTGACCCCAACCACTGAATTCATGCCAGCAGATTTGGTCATTATTGCTACTCCGGTGGCAGCCCTGCGCCAAACCGCATTAAAACTGGTTGCCGCCGGTTTAGATACCGTTCCGGTTATTGCAGCTTGTAAAGGTTTTGAGCAACAAACCGGTCTGTTGCCGCAACAGGTATTGGCTGAAGCCATGCCACAGAATCACTATATTGGTGTGTTATCCGGTCCCAGCTTTGCGCAGGAACTGGCACAACAATTACCTTGTGCAGTGACTTTAGCTTCGGCTAATTTTGTGTGGATTCAAAAATTAGCGGCAACGCTGAATAATACAGTTTTGCGCTTGTATGCCAATGAAGATGTCATTGGTGCTGCCGTTGGTGGTGCAGTCAAAAATGTCATGGCCATTGCCACCGGGATTGCTGACGGACTGCATTATGGCATTAATGCTCGCGTTGCCTTGATGACCCGCGGTATGGCGGAAATCAGTCGTCTGAATCAGGCTCTTGGCGGACAAGCTGCTACGTTGATGGGATTGTCGGGAATGGGGGATTTGATCCTGACCTGTATCGGTGATTTATCGCGTAACCGCCGAGTTGGCTTGCTGCTGGCTGAAGGTAAAACCTTGCCCGAAGCATTAACGAAACTTGGACATGTTGCCGAAGGTGTTTATACTGTAGAGGAAGTGTGTCGTCAGGCAGTAAAATTAGGGGTAGATATGCCAATTGCTTCTATCTTGCAGCAATTATTCCACGGAGAGATTAAAGTGGGGGCAATGGCAGAAATACTGATGGAACGGACACCAAAGACAGAATAGTGATGATTGACACAACCTTTTATAGGTTGGAAGAAAATCAAAAACCTAACTAGCGTGGTTAGATAACGGAAGCGGTTAGTAATGGAAAATCAATTAGAACAACTGGAAGACTGCCTTAAACGCTTGATCTTAAACTTCAATACTGTTTTGATGGAAAAAGAAAAGCTGGCTAAACAGGTTATGTTGTTAAAAGATCAGTTACACAAGCAAGTCACATCAGCCCAGATCGAGCATGATGAGTTGGTGAGGCAGTATGAGCAGGATAAATTCCACATGCAGGAAACAATGCAGGCCAGAATCGATGAACTGATGCAAGAAAATCAACGCTTTAAATCTGTACTGGAACACTCCAGAACCGATTTGCAGCATTTGTTGCACCGGATGCCCGCGTCTAAGGAGGCTAAATAATGGACGAAATTCAACAGGTAAGAGTGGAAATACTTGGACGTCCATTTAATATTGGTACGCCTAAAAGTGAGCAGGAAACATTGATGCAGGCAGTAAAAATGTTGAATGAAAAAATTGTGGCTATTCAAAGTTCTGGCAGAGTGATTGAAAATGATAAAATAGTCATTATGGCTGCTTTGAATCTGGCGCATGATTTACTCAAGCTAACCATGCAGGGTGATTTGGCAGTTGGCGATTTTGAGCGTAAAATACAGGGTATGATTCAATTATGCGAAGAGGCAATGGCATAATTGTTACCCAACAGTTTTCTTCCCCTGCGGTGTTTGTAAGGGCATATATTCCTTTGAACCAATAATTCGCTTTATTTAGCGGTTGGGTAATGGTGGGCGTGAGCATTCCTCCTGAGGAATGAACCCGAAGCCATTCGATACTGCTAGCCTTGTCTCAAAGGTTCAAGCGGATGGAGCCCAACGCGGCATACGTGGGGGAATCCCAATCTATGGCTGTCTGAATGGTGATTCAGACAGCCTTTTTGCTGATTTTTTAATATGCAAAGATAAGTCTTGCATTTTTCTATCCGCAAACTGGATTCATTAAAGCTATAGCTAAATACAAGAATCATCTTGATTGAATAAGATATGACTTTGAAAAAAATGTGGCGTAAAGTGAAATAAACTTACATGCACAGAGTCATGATCTAACGATTTGATGACTGCTTGATGGCATACCATCGTAAAAAATAGCGTTGCAGATGTCGACAAAAAATATTTTATGCAATTTATATTCACGGTTTTCTGTTGCGATTTCAAAAATAATCAATATTAATCATTTTTCTTATCAGCTGATTAATCTGGTTACATCATTGTATGCGCATAGTCTTAGCTAATTTATAACGTGGATTATTTACGCATCCTATTTGCTTAAACCCTGTTAAAAATTTATCGGGTCAAATATCTGCTGCTCATAGGTTCTTTCATCGGTTTTTTACCTTCGCATCGTGGTGGTTAGCAAAATTAGCCAGAGAAGAGTCAACACGCCTAACTAATATGATGGCAACATGATGACCAAACTAATAAGAAAATTAAACCAAGATTTGATTGTGGTCATCGGGGCAAAAATCCGGTTTGCTATGTAAGAAATTCTGTAACGCTTTTCGCTGACAAATCAAAATATTTGTGGCTTTTACTTAAGTTTGTCGCAGTATTAACGTCTAAGTAAGGTAAAATTAACTTCTTGATCAAACCATCAGTAGCAATTTAGTCCCGCTTTATCGCTAATATATGGATAATAGGTGATATTTGCTATTGTCATTCTTGCTTTGAACATTTAACACTGGTTGCTAGTCTTATACGGCGTGAAAATTATATGTCTGAAAAATTGCCATACATTCCTCTACGTTTGCACACTGAATTTTCGATTGAAGATGGCATTGTGCGCATCAAAGAAGCAGTTAATTATGCTGTGAGTCAAGGTATTCCTGCGCTGGCAATCAGTGATTTGATGAATGTGTTTGCGCTCGTGAAGTTTTATAAAGCTTGTCGCAATGCCGGTATCAAACCGATCATCGGGGCGGATGTACGATTAGAGAATCCGGATAATCCAGACAAGCCTTTCAGATTAATGCTATTGGTTAAGAATCACGCTGGATACCTACGGCTAAATAATCTGCTGACCGATGCTTATGTGGGCGACAACAGAAATGCCAATCAACCCATGATTGAGCAACAAGCACTGGCTCAAGGTGATAATAGCGGTTTAATTTGTTTATCCGGTGCGCAATACGGAGAGATTGGTCAAGCTTTACTGGCGCAAAAAGATGAACAGGCTTTACAGGCGTGTAAAAAATATCAGCAATGGTTTGGAGATCGTTTTTATCTGGAAATACAACGTTTACCAGAACGTCCGGAGTGGGAAGCGGTGGTGGCTGGAAGTGTAGACTTGGCCGCAAAACTTCATTTACCTGTAGTGGCAACCCATCCAACTCAGTTTATGCGCGCCGATGATTTTCAGGCGCATGAAGCACGGGTGTGTATTGCTAGTGGCTATGTTTTGGCTGATAACAGGCGTCCGCATGATTTTGTACCAAGCCAATATTTTGCCAGTCCGGAAGAAATGAATAACCGCTTTGCGGATATCCCTGAAGCATTGCAAAATACGCTAGCCATAGCGCAGCGGTGTAATTTAACTCTAACCCTAGGGGAACATTATCTGCCTTTATTCCCAACGCCAGAGGGAATGACGCTAGACGATTTATTAACTCATTTAAGTAATGAGGGCTTGCAGGAACGCATGGCGGTTCTTTATCCGGATGAAGCTGAGCGTGCCAAAAAAATGCCCGAATATCAGCAACGTTTGGATTATGAACTGAGCATCATTATTCAAATGCAATTCCCTGGTTATTTTCTGATCGTACAGGATTTTATTAACTGGGCAAAACAGAATGGTTGTCCGGTAGGACCGGGACGTGGATCCGGTGCCGGTTCTCTGGTGGCGTATTCATTGAAAATTACCGATCTGGATCCACTACGGTATAACTTACTGTTCGAACGGTTTTTGAATCCTGAGCGGGTGTCCATGCCTGACTTTGATATCGATTTCTGTCAAGAAAATCGCTGGCGAGTGATTCAGTACGTGCGGCATAAATATGGTATTCCTGCTGTCAGCCAAATTGTCACCTTTGGTACCATGTCGTCAAAATCAGTGGTTCGTGATGTCGGTCGAGTATTGGATTTGCCATTTGGTTTGTGCGATCGATTATCTAAGCTGATACCGGTTGAGGCGAATAAACCACTCAGCCTGACTAAAGCAATGGAAGCAGAGCCACAAATTAACCAATTGTTACGTGAAGAGGAAGCTGAAGAGCTGATGACGCTGGCGCTAAAGCTAGAGGATCTGACGCGCGGGTTGGGTATGCATGCTGGCGGTGTGCTGATGGCACCGGGTAAGATTGCCGATTTCTGTCCGATATATCAAGCTAGTGGCGAAGATGCTTCGCCAGTGTCCATGCTTGATAAAGATGATGTGGAACAGATAGGTTTAGTGAAATTTGACTTTTTGGGCTTACGCAACCTGACCATTATTGAAATGGCACAGGACTTCATCTTCAAAACAACGGGTGAAAAGATAGATGTCAATCAGATTCCTTTAGATGATGCCGCGACTTATGCCAAAGTTTTTGCTCGGGGCAATACCACAGCGGTATTCCAGTTCGAGTCGGTGGGCATGAAAAAAATGTTGGTAACGGCCAAACCAACTAAATTTGAAGAGATTATCGCATTTGTGGCGTTGTATCGACCCGGACCGATGGATCTGATCCCAGATTTTATCCGGCGTATGCATGGTGAAGAAAAAGTAGAGTATCTCCATCCATTTCTGGAACCTGTGCTAGATTCTACTTACGGCATTATGGTGTATCAGGAGCAGGTGATGCAGGCGGCTCAGGTGTGTGGCGGATATACACTTGGCGGTGCGGATTTATTGCGCCGCGCCATGGGTAAGAAAAAAGTGGAAGAAATGGTGAAACATCGCGCCATTTTTGAAGCTGGTGCTGCTGAAAAAGGGATTGATAAAAACACGGCTAATGAAATTTTCAACTACATGGAAAAATTTGCCGGTTATGGTTTCAATAAATCCCATGCTGCAGCTTATGCTTTGGTTTCTTATCAAACAGCGTGGCTAAAATGTCATTATCTGGCCGAATATCTGGCCGCAACCATGTCCAGTGAATTGACCAATACCGATCAGTTGAAAATTTTTGTGGATGACGGTCTGGATAACGGCATCACCTTTTTACCACCCAGTGTTAATCACTCTGAATATCGCTTTATGCCTGATAATAACAAGCAGATCCGTTATGGTTTAGGTGCCATTAAGGGAACAGGTGAAGGGGCGGTAGAAGCGATTGTTCAGGCACGCAAACAGGGCGGTGCTTTTACTGATCTGTTTGATTTTTGTCAGCGTGTTGATCGTCAACATTTGAACCGACGAACCATGGAAGCTTTGGTGCGTGCAGGTGCATTCGATGAACTCAACGACAATCGAGCTCAATTGCTTGCTAACATTAGTTTGGCCATAGAAAATGCTGAACAGCAGGCAGCAAATGCTAATCAAGGCGGGTTATTTGATATGGTCGAAGATGCCATTGAGCCCTTGCAGATGATTGAAGTAAAACCATGGACACTGGCACAAAAGCTGGCGGAAGAAAAACAGGCCATGGGTTTTTATTTTTCCGGACATCCGTTTGAGCCATATGCCGATAAAGTGCGCGCACTGGTCAGCAGTAAACTTTCCACCCTCAAGCCTTCTAATAATAAACAAAAGCTAGCAGGGTTTGTCACATCAGTACGCTATATCATCGGTAAACGGGGTAAGTTTGCAGTGGTATTGCTCGAGGATGGCAGTGCCAAACAAGAGGTGGTTGTAGCCGGTCAAGCCTTAGAAGAGTATGGGCAATATCTCAAAGCAGATCAGGTGCTGGTGATGGAGTGTAAAGTGGCGGTGGATGAGTATAACGGGGGTGAAGGGCTTCGTATTACTGCCGATAATGCGTTTACCCTAACTGAAGCCAGCGCTCGAGCAGCACGCAGTTTGTATTTGCAGGTGGCTGCTGATACATCAGTAAGCCAATTGGCTTCTCTACTGCAACCCTACTGCGAAGAATCTAATAGACATATTCCCATTAAATTCTGCTGTCAAAATTCTCACGCCTATGGCGAATTAAGTACACCAACTAAGTGGTTGATTTATCTGGATGGTCAGTTACTGGAAAATTTACATGAACTAATAGGCGAAGAGGCAGTGCAGGTACATTATTAAACGAGCTTATAAAACAACCTTAATCAGTTGGTAGCGGTTGCTAAATTTGCAGGCATTTATGCTAAATACATAATATTGACTGATTTGGTTTATACCTTAAGTTTGTTTCATGCACATGAATGAGATAGTAAAACAGATCATGAGCTAGTCTTAAAGATTACGAAAAAAGGCGGATTTATATAGATACTGATGCTTATGCGATTGGAGTTAATGCAGAGGCTAAATAGCGACATTAGTGGGATGAGATTTTGATTTAAAAGTGGCTATGAGTTTAAAATCTATCATCAATCCAGTATCTTCAACATATGTTTTGTTTCTTTCGGTGATAGCAGGAACTCTATTAACAGGATGACCTACAGTTGTAATTTGATCATTTATATAGTTTGATAATGAACATATTATTTTTTATATTATCAGTAGCCTTATTTTACTTTGTCTCTTTTAAACTACCTCCCAATTACCCTAAAAGAAAATTATGCATATATTTAGGAAGTTCCTTAATTTTAATTCCTTTAGCTTTTTTTCTAACATTGAAAATAATATATGCATTAGTAAATTATTCAGGAGTTACAGAACTGACTGCTTCATTTATCTGTGATTTTTTGATCAAACTAACGATGTCATTAATTACCATATCATTGGTAAATTTAGCTAGTTTAATTGTTGCTGATTTTATGATTGATAATTCAATCATGTTTCATCAAAAATATAACACTGCTAACCTAAATAAAAATCCAGTAAAATTTGTCCTAGCAAATAAAGAAAAAATAAAAATCGCTTATAAAATATTCTTTATGTTAGGAGCTTGTTTAGGATTTTATGGTATTTGGCTAGACTCAAACTAAGTACTAAATATAATTTTAACTTTTGCTCATATTATGATAATAATAAATCCTAAGTTGATTAATCAATACAAATCCACGTATTGATGAAACTAAAAAAGTGTTGCCGTAGTCGAGCAAATACCTATAGGACTGCAAAATAGCTGATGATTAGCGAGAATTTTAAGGGTTAGTATAAACGTTGTTATCACAAGCCATTATCAAAGCATTACCATGTTTACCACAGCAAAAAGGAGACTGGAGTGTTTACTTGTTGCTGTGTAAGAATGAGGCTTTTTATTGCGGAATTAGCAACAGAGTAAAAATACGCTGGCAGGCGCATTTAGCAGAAATTTGTTTATTTACTTGTATATTTTTCAGGACGTCGGTAAACATCTATGTATCTAGGGTCTTCATCTTCAAAAACTCTAATGTTTATTAAATTTTATGCATAGTTATTTTAATAAATATTTTTTAATATGATTAAACTACTAGTAATTAAATGAAATTTTGTATCAAAGAAAAATATTTATAATCTTCATCTTCAAATATTTCTTTTC
>CALYOS010000041.1 GCA_945267035.1 uncultured Neisseriaceae bacterium
CGGCAGCTTTTTCTGGTTCACGATACTTTGCTGTTTTGCCTATGCGTCATACGCAAGAAGCAAAAGCAGCAATTATAGCCAGTAAAATAAGGGGTTATGTAGTGATTCCGGCTGACATAGAAACCCGTCTGCATAGTCGTACTGATGATGCGCTGATTCAGGTGATTGCCGATGGGTCGCAACCTAATACCGCAAATTTTGTCACCGCCTATGCGCAAGGCATTGTTTCGCTGTGGCAGGCTCAGCATGGTTATGTTTCTGTCGCTCCTGTCTCTGTACAACCGCGTTTCTGGTTTAACGCTGAATTAGAAAGCCGGCGTTCACTGATTCCGGGTTCGATTGCCATTATTATGACTATGATTGGTACGCTGTTAACGGCATTAGTGGTGGCCAGAGAGTGGGAGCGGGGGACGATGGAGGGATTGCTGTCTACGCCGGCAACGATTACAGAAATACTACTGGGTAAACTGTTACCGTATTTTGTGCTGGGTATGCTGGCGACACTTGGTTCAGCACTACTGGCCGTTTTTGCTTTCGATGTACCGCTAAGAGGTAGCTGGCTGGTGTTGATGCTACTGGCAGCCGTGTTTTTAATTCCGGCTCTGGGACAGGGGTTGGTGATATCAATATTAGCTAAAAATCAGTTTATCGCCGCGCAATTGGCTGCATTCACGGGTTTTTTGCCAGCGTTTATGTTGTCCGGCTTTTTATATGAAACAGACAGTATGCCGTGGCCGATCCGATTGATCACTCATATTATTCCGACGCGTTATTTTGTTGAAGCGCTGCAAACGGTTTTTTTGGTAGGCAATGTATGGTCGCTGTTATTGACCGATATGCTAGCCATGCTACTCATTGGCGGTCTACTGTTTATGTTGGCTCGAGCAAAATGTCATAAAAGTCTGGAGGGATAAGGATGCTGTTTTCGCTTCAGTTGCGCGCGCAGATTATCAAGGAAATTCTGTGTTTGCTGCGTGATAAAAGGGCGCGATTTATTCTGATTGTGCCGCCGATTATGCAGTTAATGATTTTTTCTTTCGCGATTACTCTGGATGTGCGCAATGTCACAGTGGGGGTTTATAACCGTGACAATGGTTACTGGTCGCAGGAGCTAGTGCGAACCATAGAACACGCTGGTTTTGTAAAAGAGGTGCTGGTTACAGACAATCCGTCTGCATTGCATGCCGATATTGACCGCAAACAGGTGTTGCTGGCAATTTCTATTCCAGAAGATTTCTCGCGCGCTATCGCTGCCGGTCAACCTGCCAGTTTGCAGGTGATTATAGATGGACGTCGTGCCAATGCCGGCCAGATTGCCTATTCCTATATTGAGAGAATTGTCCAGAATATGGGCGTGCAGGCACAGAAGACAGAACGGATTGCGGCTAGAAATTTCTTTAATCCAAATTTGAATTATCGTTGGTTTGTGGTTCCAGCATTATCCGGCATCCTGATCTTTGTGATTGCGCTGATGACAGCTGCACTGTCGATTGCACGTGAGCGAGAATTGGGCACTTTTGATCAGCTGCTGGTATCACCTTGTACGCCGGCTGAAATCATCATTGCAAAATGTGTCCCTGGTTTCATGATCAGTATTATTTTGTCTTCCTTGATGATTTTGGCGGCAGTGCTCGTTTTCAACATTCCGTTTACCGGTTCATTGCTGTTGTTGCTGATGGCGATGATGGTATTTATTGTTTCCATTACTGGCATCGGGCTGGCTATATCCGCATTTTGCTCTACCCAGCAACAGGCTATTTTAGGGGTGTTTGGGGTCATGATACCGATGGTCATGATGTCCGGATTTGCTACGCCAGTAGAAAATATGCCGCAGGTGCTGCAATGGCTAGCAGAGTTGATGCCGTTTAAACACTATCTGATTATTTTACATGGCGTTTTTTTAAAAAATATGCCAGCGGGTGAAATTCTTCACAACGCTTGGCCCATGGTGCTGATTGCCTGTGTCACTTTAACTATCGCTATCATTTCGGTTCGGAAGAAATTGCAATGAAAATCTTGCCTTTAACTATTATGTCTATACCCCTTTTTTGGCTAACAGCTTGTATCAGCGCGCCACCTTATCAAGGAGCACCGGCTATTGAGCTCGCACCTCAATGGACAGCATCAAAAAACCATGCGGAATCATCGCTAAATTTAGAAAAATGGTGGCAATATTTTAACGACCCGCAACTGAATTTATTGATTAATGAAGGGTTGAAGTATAACCACGATGTACGACTGGCGGTCATGAAAATTGAAGAAGCGCAAGCGATAATGACCGCTTCGCGAAGTCAGCTTTTGCCATCTGCAGATCTCGATCTTCGCCATAGTAATAGCCGTAATAGTGAAGCCGTCAATAAAATCAATTCTCGTTACCAGACTCGTAATTATGTTGGTGCTGCAATCGGATGGGAGGTGGATATATTTGGGCGCATACGTCACGGAGTTGCTGCCAATTCAGCGCGTTATGAACAAAGCGTTGAAGAGGCTGATGGGGTAAGGTTGAGTATATCAACTGAAATTGTGCGTAGTTATTTTGGCTTAAGCAGCGCACAACACGAATTACAAGCACAACAACAAATCATCAAAAATCTGCTTGCCATGCGTAATGTGGTGACCAGACGGGTGCAAGCCGGTGATTTACCTCGGATTGAAATCGAGTCGATTGATGCACGACTGCAGACAGCTCAGGCTATCATACCGGAAATTGAAGCACGGATTCAGGCAAATTTACTGGCGTTAAGTATCCTGACCGGCGGACAGCCGGATAAACAACTGCATGTGGGTGAAGCTGTTGTGGCGTTACCGTCTTTACCGGATATACCTGTTGGCAAACCAGCTGATATTTTGCGTCGGCGTCCGGATATTCGTGCCGCTGAGCGTCAGCTTGCTGTAAGCAATGCAGAGCTGGGTGCAGCGATTGCGGAACAATTTCCTAAACTCACTATCAATGCAAGTGGTGGCTTTGATGCTTTGTCTTCAGCTCGGTTAATACAGGCAGCCAATCAAAGTTGGTCAGTGGTGCCTTTTATTTCCTGGCGTATTCTGGACGGGGGTAAGGTAAAAGCTGAAATACATGCTGCTAAAGCCAGAGAAAAAATGGCTGCATTACACTATGAGCAAACAGTGCTGACTGCATTGAATGAAGCGGAAACGGCCATGAGTAATTATCATTATTACCGTCAAGGGGTAAAGTATTCTTCCAAGGCCGCGCGTGCCACACAGCAGATGCTGCAAAGTAAGCTCAGACGCTTTCAAGCTGGTGATATTTCAATGGCAGATTTGTTAGAAGCGCAAAGGAATTTTGCTCAGGCTGAATATTCTTATGCTGTGGCTTATGGTCATGCCACACGGGCAATGGTTGATGTGATTAAAGCTTTGGGTGGTGGCTTGCAACAATCATAGGAATGAAAATTTTTTGCACATTTGGTGATGATTAGAAGATTAAAAATAAGGATAACTGTGCTTGAAAACCAATTTTTACTCTATTTTTAGTTACAACGTTTAGTAGATTGAGGAAAGTAGTGCATTATTGGGCTAATTACCGTCAACCAAGTTAAATTAGCCAAAGCAGGTAATTTTACAAACAAGTTTTAAATCTTTGGCGGATCCAGAGTATTTATCTACAAACCAAAAATAACTTGCGATCATCCAAAAACGCTGAAGGTTTAAAAGTCACTTTTAGGTTAATTTATATTAAAATGATATTGATTTCTTCGTTATGAACCAAAAGAATGGCAAATTAATATGAAGAATAAGTGTTGACCACAATAATGATAAGGTAATGTCATGTTGAATACCACTAAGATAATGCTTCTCAATTTTTTCATTATCTTCAATTTGATGATAGTTGGTTGTCAATCCAATATTGATCATTTTTATCATGAAGATAGCACAACGGGTGCCATTGTTGAAATTCCAGTTACTTCGGTAAAACCCATTATTTATAATTTATATGAATACCAAGGTAATTTAGTGATTGCGAATGAATACGATCAAGCATTACCAGATAAAAAGGGGCGAGATATTGTATATAAAAAAAAGCTGGGTTATTTCTTACATGAAAAAATAGATGATGTTAATTTAAATCAGATAGTTGATCGAAATTCATATAGCGAATTAATACCCAATGTTTTGTATAAAGATAAGAATCATATTTATTTTATTCGTAAAGAAGGTGGCTGTGTTTTATGTTTGAAAAATTTAGCATTAAATCCTGATAACATCAGAATATATGATAATGAATTTATTGGTGATAATAAAAGATTATTTTGTCTCTATAATGGTAATGAGATAACGGTCAAATCTGTATCAGATTTTAAAACTTACAAAACCTCTGAGGGGCATGTATTTGGGATCAGTGGTCACAACATATATTCTCAGTGTGAGGCATATGACCTTCAACAATTTCAAAATACTTTTGATTTTATCTCCCCGAAAGATAGGACAGCGATTACAAAATTACTAGAAGGTAAATAGCTATTTGTCAAAAAAAGATATATCTATTCAGGTTCTTTAGTTTTGCTGCAGATTATTACATTTAATATACATATACAATATATTGTTAAAACCTTCAAGTTCATAGATATATTGGTAATATTTATGGTGCAGCTGACAGAGGAAGATAAATAAGTCTGAAGAGATATGAATCGATCTAACTAGACCAGTTATATCCTTTTTCCGGCAAATGGAAATCTTTGTCTGCTATTTTCGGACATGAGTTATTTAGCTAGGTATAAATTAAATAGTTAATATTTCATTGCTAAAAATAGCTAATATGTTTTTGCTTAAACTCGTGTATTTAGCGACGAGCCAAAACTGCCGTGGATAAGTAATCTTTAATTCCAGAAGAGATTGAATTGGCAAGTTTTAGGCGAAAATCATTCGATGACAACAGTCGTTCTTCTCCTGGATTGGAGATAAATGCTGTTTCGACCAATATGGAAGGAATGTCCGGAGCTTTTAAAACGGCAAAATTGGCCTGATCGACACTGCCTTTGTGCAGTTTGTTGATTTGCCCTAAACGATTTAAAACATCTTTGCCTAATTTCAGGCTGTCTTTTATGGTGGCTGTCTGGGTCAGGTCAAACAGGGTATTGTTGACATTCTTATCACTGGATAAGATGACGCCGCCAATGGCATCAGCAGCATTCTGGGTTTTGGCCAAATATTTAGCTGCTGCACTGGTGGCGCCTTTAGGATTAAGGGCGTAAACGCCGGTGCCTTTGGCAGAAGGGTTGGTGAAAGCATCAGCATGAATAGACACGAAGACATCAGCTTTGAGGGAGCGAGCTTTGGCTACTCGTACGCCTAAGGGGATAAAAATGTCCTCATTGCGTGTCATATAAGTTTTGTAACCATAACCATCAAGTACTTTTTTCACTAAGCGACCTATTGCCAGTACAACATCTTTTTCCCGCAACCCGGAAGGACCGATGGCACCGGGATCTTCTCCACCATGTCCCGGGTCGATCATAATGATAGGTTGGCGTTTTAGTTTATTGGGTCTGCCAACAGAAGATTTTGAGTCATTTGTAGATTTCTCCGGTCTGTTGACTACCGGTGGGGTCGGTGCTGTAGCCTGAGCTTGACTGGTGCCGTCACTATTGATTTTGCCATGACTGTAATCTTGCAGTAACGCCATCAATGGATCGTTTTTTTCCTGTTCAATGGCGACGGATTTGGTTGGATAAAGATCCACCACCAGACGGTTTTTGAAATTTGCTATAGGGGCTAAGGAAAAAACTTGCGGGTTAACAGTGGTTTTTAAATCCATCACTATGCGAATAGTTTCAGGATTGAACTGCCCAATGCGTACACTACTGATATAGGGATCACGTGGCAGCACCTTCTTACCCAATTCCTGCAACACCTGATTGGTGGCACCACCCTGAATGTCGATAACCAGCCGGTCGGGATTTTTTAATTGAAAATATTTAAATTGAATCGGTGTAGTTGATTCGAGAGTCATGCGCGTGTAGGCATTTGCTGGCCAGATACGTGAGGCAACGATATCAGCACCTTTTGAATTGGCTCGAGCCATAGGTGTCAAACTGATCAGAAGGGTGCCGGTTGAGGCGAGCAAAAGGGTACGACGGCTGATAGTAGGCATAATTATTTGATAATAGGAGCTAAAGTTTGTTTACCATGATCGCTCACAGCAATAAATTGTACCTGACGACCCTGTGCAATGGTCATCATGTTTAAAATAATATCCGGTTCAGGCACATAGCCTTCACCCTGTAGGGGCCATTCAATCAAGCTGATGCTGTTTGAATCAATCAGCTCATCCAATCCTGCATCCAACCATTCTTCCGGCGTCTGAAAACGATATAAATCAAAATGATTTACGTTAAATTGCGCAAAAGAATAACTTTCAACAATATTGTAGGTTGGGCTTTTCACCGCGCCATGATGACCTAGAGCAAGCAGCAGTCCGCGGGTAAGGGTGGTTTTCCCCGCACCCAGATCGCCTTGCAGCCAGATAATCAATGGAGCATTGATGTGCGTGGCTAAATCTGCTCCAAGATTGAGAGTTTCCGCCTCACTGCGCAAAATGACTGCATAATTTTCTGTGTCAAGCATAACGTATTTTAAATAAATAAACAGTTTATTATGCGATAAAGTTTGGGTTAACGAAAGACAGAGCAGTTCGGTTAGATAAGAAATACCAGCTATTTTGCGAATATTAACATATTTTGTTTGCTACTAACAGTTGCCCTAATTGTGATGAAAATGATGGGATTTAACATAGTTATCAGTTTTTATTTAGGGTAAATGCTATAATTCTCCTTTTTAACCCTTAGATACGTACTGGCAAATGCAGTATAAATTTGCTGGGTATTAAAACTGTATATAATCAATGACTGCAATACAACAAAGACCGATTGGTGTATTTGATTCGGGTGTGGGCGGATTGACGGTAGTCCGTGCTCTGATGGAACGACTACCTAATGAAAATATTGTCTATTTTGGCGACACGGCTCGGGTACCCTATGGCGTTAAATCACGCCATACCATTGAACTTTATACTGAGCAGATTGTCACTTATCTGCTTGAGCACGATGTTAAGGCTTTAGTGGTGGCTTGTAACACCATTGCGGCGGTCGCTAGAGAGAAGGTGCGTCAGCTCGCTGGTGATATGCCCGTTTTAGATGTTATTGCTGCTGGTGCTCAGGCAGCATTGCAGAGCACTCAAAACAATCACATTGGTGTGATTGCCACCAGTACAACGGTTAACAGCAATGCTTATGCGCGTGCTATCCATAGCCAAAACCCCAACACTCGGGTATTTTCTCAAGCTTGTCCTTTATTGGTGCCATTGGTAGAAGAAGGCTGGCTAGATCATGAAGTTACTCGATTGACTGCACGTGAATATATCAAGCCGATTCTGGCTGAAAATGTGGATACTCTGGTATTAGGATGCACGCATTACCCGTTATTGAAACCGTTAATCAAACAGGAAGCACCAGAACTTAAACTGGTTGATTCAGCCATCACGACCGCTGAAGCCACCGCTGAAGCTTTGTATCGTAGTCAGTTGGCTAATCCCAATCATAATGGTGCTGACTATCGTTTTTATGTCAGTGATATACCGCTGCGTTTTCAAACCATTGGTGAGCGTTTTCTCGGGCGCAGTTTGGAACAGCTGGAAATGGTTTCGTTGGGCTGATTGGCTTAACCGATGATGGACTAATCATGAAGAAAAAGATTGTAGTGCTGATTTCTGGTCGCGGCAGTAATTTACAAGCTGTGTTTAATGCAAATATCAGTGGTGCTGAAATTGTTGCCGTGATCAGTAATCGCAGCGATGCTCAAGGCCTGAAATGGGCAGAACAACATGGTTTGACAACACACGTTGTTGAGCATCAGCAATATACTCAACGAGAGGCTTTTGATGCCGCTTTAATGCAGTTAATTGATCACTATCAACCTGATTTGGTATTGTTGGCCGGATTTATGCGCATTTTGTCGCCAGCATTTTGCCTGCATTATGCCGAAAGATTGATTAATATCCATCCTTCTTTATTGCCAGCCTTTCCTGGTTTGCATACCCATCAGCGGGCTTTGGAAAGTGGCTGTCGGGTAGCTGGCTGTACTATTCACTTTGTTACCCCAGATCTGGATTGTGGTCCAATCATCGCTCAAGGAGTGGTGACGGTGCGGGATGATGATACTGTTGAATCCTTGGCACACAGAGTTTTGCAGGTTGAACACCAGCTATTGCCTCAAGCTGTGGCTGACTTTATTGCAGACAAACTGAGTATTGATGACAATCGGGTACGGCGCAAGGATGCGGCTACAGAAATTAATTGTTTATTAAATTAATAGTTTGAGGAATATTTTATGTTAAAAGCATGGTTTAATGCTTTTTGCTTTTCGCTGCTGATGTTGGTCGCCATAGCAACCAAAGCAGCAACTTTACCCCAGCAGGCTAAACTACACTATGTTGATAATCATGGTGTACCGGTTAATATGGATTTTAGCCAGCAAAATAATCACTACCGCATAGATGTCAGTTTAAATTTTATTTTTTATCATCTAAATTTTGTCTCCACCGGTACTGTATCGGGTAATACACTGACTCCGTTATCTTATGTAGATACCCGTCAGGGCAAGCCGTATGCATACGCAGTGTTTAATCAACAAACAGTTCAGTTTGGCAAAAATAATGCGGATGCTCAACATGTTCAAGTAGATGGACCGGTATATGATATGTTTGCTTTGGGTTGGCAATTAGGCGTCAATGAGGGGCAATTAGCTAAAAATACTTATCTGACTAACGGCAAAAAAATATATCCGCTGAAAGATATCAGTTTTATTGGTCAACAACCATTATCCATTAATAATCAGCTGACCAACATCAGCCTGTATCGACTGAATCGCGGTGATGATGTGGTCGAATATGCTTTTGCACCAAGTTTAAATGGTATTCCGGTGCGAATCAGTTATATGGATAATGGTAAAATCTATACTTTGCACTTAAAAAGTGGATTAATTGATGGAAAAGCTATAAAGACACTATGATTAATGCAGCACAACTCGATTTAACTGCAACTGTTTTAGCGCAGATTTTAACTTTCAAACAACCAAGCGATGTCGCTTTGTCGGCTTTTTTTCGTCGTGAACGTAAGCTTGGAGGCCGTGACAGGCATGAAATTGCTGAAACCGTTTTCGCTACATTACGGCACCTGCAAAAAATTCAGTCGGTTTTATCCAAGCCAGCACAACAACCTCGTTTGGCCGCTCTGGCTGCCTTGGTGTTTGGGCGTGGGCTCAGTGTCCATGCGTTAAAAGAGCTATGTAGTGAAGATGAAGCGCAATGGTTAGTGAACTTAAAAGCGCAAAAGGAAACTTTTAGCTCAGACATTTGCACGGCAGCAGAATTGCCTCTATGGTTAGTTGATTGCCTGAAAGACCAAGGCTGGTGCCAACATGACATTTTGGAGTATGGTCGCAGTATGCTGCAGCCAGCACCTTTAGATTTAAGGGTTAATACGCTAAAGGCCAAAAGAGATAAAGTGCTTCAACAGTTGCAAGATGAGGGTCTGCGAGCTGAAGCCACGCCATACTCACCTTGGGGAATTCGTCTCTTTGATAAGCCTGCTTTAAATCGTCATCCCCTTTTTTTAGATGGCGTGTTGGAAGTTCAAGACGAAGGCAGCCAGCTGTTGGCGCTATTAACTGGTGTTAAACGTGGACAACTGGCGGTGGATTTTTGCGCCGGTGCCGGCGGAAAAACACTGGCGATGGGTGCAATGATGGCGGGAAGTGGTCGATTGTATGCTTTTGATGTCGCTGAGAAACGTTTAGCCAATCTGAAGCCACGCATGATACGAGCAGGTTTAACAAACATTCATCCGCAGCGCATCGATACAGAATTCGACCAACGTTTAGCACGACTAAAACAGAAAGCAGATTGTGTATTGGTTGATGCCCCATGCTCAGGATTGGGTACTTTGCGTCGCAATCCAGATCTGAAATATCGCCAGAATCAAACTAATGTTACCGCTTTGTTTCAACAGCAGCAGTCCATTTTACAAGCGGCATCAGAGCTGGTTAAAGACGGTGGACGCTTAGTTTACGCTACATGTAGTATTCTGGATGTGGAAAATCAACGGCAAATTGTTGAATTTTTAGAAAATAATTCACAGTGGCAGATTGAGCCTGCACAACAATTACTCAAAAACATACCCTTGCCCGCAGCAGACAGCCCATATTTACAGCTGAACACGCGCCAGCATCATACAGATGGTTTTTTTGCAGCCGTTCTGAAAAAGAATGCATAAACTAAATAAGGAAAAACGATTTATGAATACTCAAGAAAAAATCAAAGCAATTGTTACAGAACATCCAGTGGTATTATTTATGAAAGGCACTCGCCAATTCCCTCAATGCGGGTTTTCATCTCGAGCTGTACAGATTCTTCAGGCTGCTGGACTCAAAGACTTTTTTACAGTCAATGTTTTGGAAGACGAATCCATCCGTCAAGGTATCAAAGAATTTGCTGATTGGCCAACCATTCCACAATTGTACGTGAATGGTGAATTTGTTGGTGGCTCAGATATTATGCTGGAAATGTATGAAGCTGGTGAACTACAAGAATTATTGCCAATTGCCTGAAATTAAACTATAAAATAATTGAATCGTTCTTTTATTGTAACAAACCGATGGAACAAGCCATGAAAATTACTGTGATTGATCACCCGCTGGTGAAACATAAATTGTCTTTAATGCGTGAAGAAGATTGTAGTACTTATCGATTTCGTACGCTGACAAAAGAACTGGCAAGATTGATGGCTTATGAAGCTTCTCGTGATTTCGATGTAGAAACCGTTAAAATGCAGGGCTGGTGTGGTGAGATTGACGCTTATCAAATTAAAGGAAAAACCGTAACCGTAGTTCCGATTCTACGTGCTGGCTTGGGTATGCTGGATGGGGTGCTGGATTTGATTCCCACTGCTAAGATCAGCGTAGTCGGCTTGCAGCGCGACGAAGAAACACTGGAGCCTGTACCTTATTTTGAAAAATTTGTGAGTCAGATGGACAAGCGTCCCGCTTTGATCATCGACCCGATGCTGGCAACTGGCGGATCCATGAATGCAACCATAGAACTGCTTAAGAAAAAAGGTTGTAAAGACATTAAGGCTTTGGTATTGGTGGCCGCTCCGGAGGGTGTCAAAGCGGTTAATGAAGCTCATCCTGACGTCACCATTTATGCTGCAGCCTTAGACGATCATTTGGATCAAAATGGCTATATCATTCCCGGATTGGGCGACGCTGGAGACAAAATCTTTGGCACCAAACACGGATAAAAAAACCGGCTTTGCCGGTTTTTTAATGTCCAATGACAAAGTGCCCATCAGAGAAGCGTGAATAATAGTCTAACTAGCATTAATACAAAATCTCAACTGTTACCAGATCACTTGTATTCAAACCGTGGTGCCTATAGCAAATCTAAATAGCGTAGGCAGCTACAATAATGAACTGAACAAAGACTAAGTAAACTCAGGATTTGACCGCTGGTCAATGTTCAAATATCAGTCCTACTGCTAAGCCGATTTTTTTAGATGATTCATTCCTTAGTGGAGACTCTGTCATTAGCACTTTAATGTGCCATAATTGACATAAAGTTCGTACAATAGTCAGCCCTAAACCGCTGCCGTTTTCATCACTTCCTAAAATGCGATAGAACGGCTCAAATACCTGTTGCCTCTCCTCCTCGGCAATACCACAACCATTATCTTCAATCCAGATTATTTGCTTATGCTCATGCAAAGATTCATGGCGTATACGGACCTGACCACCTGAGGGTGTATAGCGGATGGCATTAACCAGTAAATTTTTCAAAATAGTATATAAATCATCCTTGCTTACGGGTAAGTTAATTTCCTCTGCTATTTCCACACTTAAACTTTGTTGTTTTTCTTCCGCCAGCGGCAAAATATCCGCAATTAAATCCCGTAATAATGGCATTAAAGCACAATTACTTTGCTGCACAGGTTTATGCTGTTGATGCTGAGCCCGAGCCAATGATAATAATTGGCTTAATAATTGTTCAGTGCGTGCAATGCCGGCCTTGATCTGTTGGATGAGTTTTTCTTGTTCTAACTTGCTAATATTCGGCTCTTCAATACGCGCGATTTGAATAGTTAGGGCTGTAATAGGTGTGCGTAATTCATGCGCAGCATGGCCAATAAAGCGTTGATCATGTTCAATAGCTGTCTGAAGTTGTTTAAATAAACGATTTAAAGCGTTAATAAAAGGTCGGATTTCAGTAGGGGTATGTTTGAAATCCAGTGGAGATAAATCCGTGGCACTGCGTGAGGCAACTTCAGTACTCATATTCTGCGTGGCTCGAAATAATCGTCTTATCCAAATTGCGGTGATCAGCCATAAAATCGGCATTAAAAACAAAAAAGGCCACACCACGCTCAATGCACTATCCCGGGCAATGTGATTTCGATAGGCGGTACGCTGCGCCACCACAATGCGTACACTTTCTCGCGTCAGTATATATACCCGCCAATGTCTGGCAACCGTGACAAAATTATGAAAGCCATCACCCAATTGCTGCAAATTGCTGACAGCATGATCATCACCCATTAACGTATTTAAATAGGGTGAATCCAGAGTTTGTGCCAGTATACGAGGTTTGGGTAGGGTGCTGGCGGTTTCAGGAAAATTCAAATTTTCATTGGCGTCTTGCCTCAGCACGGCACTACGAGGATCAAGAAAATGAGCGATTTGTTCCAGCTGACTATCCTGAAGATCCTGAGTTTCTTTGAATGCTGTCTGATAGGCCAGAAAATCACCAATAATGGCAATCAGCGTGACCAACAGGGTTAATACCAGCATCAACCGCCATTGTAACGAAGTACTCAGCTGTTTCGATCTACCAGCCATCCTAAACCTCGAACATTTTTAATCACATTACTGCCGAGCTTTTTGCGAATTCCGTGTATCACCACTTCCACTGCATTACTTTCTACTTCTTCATTCCAACCATAGATCTTCTCTTCTAATTCCTGTCTGGAAAGAATGACACCTGGTTGCAACAACAAACAATACATCAGGGCATATTCACGTGCCGATAATCGGGTTATCGTATCATCGACACTAATTTCTCGAGTGGCGGGATTTAAATTAATCCTGCCGTTAGTCAATACCGGTGCCGCATGACCACCACGGCGACGCAGCACCGCACGGATCCGAGCGAGTAATTCATCTGGGGCAAAAGGTTTAACCACATAATCATCAGCCCCCGAATCCAGACCCTGAATTCGTTCTTCTACACTGTCCCGTGCTGTAATCAGGATCACAGGTAAATCAAAATGCCGCGCGCGAAGATGGCGTAAAACACTCAATCCATCCATATTAGGCACACCAATATCGAACAGCGCTAAATCATAGATATCGGGTCGGATCAATGTTTCGGCGATCAGACCATCAGATAAGCAATCAACAGCAAAACCTGCCGCATGCAGGAGATCACCAAGCGCTTCAGCGATCATACTATCGTCTTCAAGAAGTAATATTCGCATGGGTTAACGTTTTTTCGATAAGACCGAGTGAAAAAAATAAATTTTCCTAAATCATATGCTTATAATACCAAAAACCGTTTCAGAGCACTGAAACGGTTTAATAAAAAACGTTAACTTTGCACGATATTATTGGATTTCAGTGGTAGTGGTTCTGGTAGTCACAGCTTCAACCTGTGCACTGTCGTGGTGATTTTTTCTTACATGGTTTCTTCTAACATGCGCTTTACGTACTGGCGCTTTTTTAACCCGTACTGGTCTTTTGGCTTTTTTAGCCACTGGCTTAGCTGTGGTTTTGGAAGCTGGTTGCGCTTTAACCGGAGCAGGTGCCTCTTTTACAGGTACAGTGGTGGTGGCAGTAGTGGTGGTTTTAGTAGTCGTTACTGCAGGAGCGGCATAAGCAGCAACGGCGGATAGACCAAATATAGCGCTAACAACCGCAACAGTGATTTTTTTCATAACAGAACTCCAAATTAAGGTTATTTTAAAGACAAAAACCGTAGAGGTTATTGTTAGCTGTCAGTATGGCAATGGAAACTTAGGATAGACTTAGTAAAGTGTTCAGATTAAGTTAAAATATAGTAAATAAATGTTTTATAAATTTTTTATATATATTGTTAGTAAAGCTGCACCAAGCTTGAGGGCAAGCACATACTTTAAAGTCTGCTTGGCATAGAAACCCATTTAGCACCAAAATTGATGGGCAAAGTGAATATCAAATGTTTGCACGGCATGAAATATATCTGGTTCAGATTGTTATCCATGCCAAATAGAAAAGTATAATTTCAGTAAACCACTAAGTGATACATATTACCAAGATATTGGCTGGAAACATCACAACTGCTTGCTACGCCAGCTTAGCCTTTCGCTAAATGCTGATAACAATGGCTAAAATCATTCGACATACAATAGGTGTAATAATTTGAAACATCGAGAATACAAAAACATGGTCAGAAATCTTATTAGCCTGACAAAACCAATCAGAAGGCAAAACGCATTGATCATGACTACTCATTTTAATTAGTTGTATCCTGCTGCCACGGTATGATGATCAAATGCGGAATAAGCATGAATGGATTATGCTTCCCTTAAAGTAATCCTGACACCATTTATCACCTCAATATCAATTGGCATTCCGCTTTAATGCGCAGTTATTTTGAGCCGGCCTTATACGAATTTGCGCTGTAGCGCTCAAGATGAGCGTTAATCGCCATAGAAAACAAGCTTCCATCCCATTAATGCGAACAAACTGATGATGAATTCTGTGATTGTCATAGGCAGCCAAGTTTAGGTATTTTGCAGCTCTGCTGAAATTTTGCATGATAGCTGTTAAAAAATAATCATATGATTAATCTGCTGCTTTCAATGGATTTTCTCTTAAGAATATTTTTTAAAATTGGCAATGGACTGATTTTAAAAAACTATTTAGTAAAAAAAATTATCTTCATTGTTACTGAGTGTCTTGAATAGAAATTTCCACCATTATCTATCATGTCTTAAATCATCACTTCAACATCATAGTAACGCTGAGATATCGCCTTCATTTTTAATACCTGTTAGTTCAATCGGTTGTAACAGAAATTTGCTCCATGCGAAGTTGCTCTGGCTAAATTGTTTAAATTACCTATGTCTTTTATTTTTCTGGTATCTCTTGACTGTTTTCTATCCGTAATGATTGGGGTTTCCAATCTTTGATGTTTAATGTTGCAACTTTTGCTATGCCAACTGATGATCACTTTAATGCTTGAATTATGCTTGATCGTGTACTGGGAAAAACAATTGAAAAACACTTCTAATTTTAGGAGAGCGAATAAATTGAGTCCATTGATAGATCATCAATAAATAACTTTCTTGCGCGAGAAAGCGTAATTTAGAATAAGTGGCTGTATAGCGAGAAGTGGGCGTAGGAGAAACTTGAGCATCTAAGCCCAAATCATGCGCCATTAACTTTGCTCTAGCTAAATGATAAGGATCACTGACGATAATGACTGTTTTAATATCATTATTACCGGCTTCAATCTGCGCATTAACCAAATTTTGCCAGGTATCGCGAGATTGATTTTCATAAATAATATCTTCCTTGTCTATGCCATGATTAATCGCATAGCGACGGGCAACCGCAGCTTCACTCATAAAGCCGGTTTTAGGGCTACCACCCGTAAACAGAATTTTCTTCACCAAGCCTGAACGATAAAGATTCAAAGCGTGATTGATGCGTTCACGAAAAACTGGCGATGGACGTTTATCCCAGGCTGCCGCGCCCAAGACTATTGCGGCATCAGCCTGCGTTAATGGTGATGGGCGACTAAATTGGTAGACTGTAGCAAAACTTATTGCATAATTGACCAACACAAACAGACAACATGCCAGCAAACTAGCACGTAAAAATAGCCAAAAGCCTAGCTTGTTTTTAATTAACATTATTTTCGAGTAAGGCCTCAATATTGGTCAAGGGTCGACCAATAGCAGCGCGATCACCTAAGACAACAATTGGGCGTTCAATTAAAATGGGGTGTGCAGCCATGGCTGCGATCAAAGCGTCTTCATCTGCTTGATCCAGTTGCAATTGAGAATAAAGCGTATCTTTCGAGCGCATCATTTGTCGCACTGAGCTGATGGCTAACTTTTCCTTTAAATTGCGAATCTGATCAACATCTAACGGTTCTGTCAAATAGGGTACAACCTTTGTATCCACATTGCGCACTTGCAATAATAATAAAGCAGCTCGCGATTTAGAACAGTTAGGATTGTGATAAAGAATGACAGTAGAAGTCATGATTGTCCCTGAATATTTAGAATAGTATAGATTAAGTTAAAAGTGTGAAGGAAATACTAAGATTCGACAAATAGCATTAATGCAGATTAATATTTTAAAGCAATATTAACCTAAATGTTAAGTTAGGTGTGAATCAATCATTATTGAAGCTGGATACTGCATCATTTATCAGACACATGCTTTTAAGATGAGTTTAAATTTTATTCTTATTCATCTGAAAATGATGCTAGCAAAGCGTAATATTATGCTAATGCATTATATATAAAGGCCTAGCTGCTTCAATCATGACCATATTTAAAAAATCATTTCATGCTTCAACTTCAACCATATACATAAGTCTAATCGAAAAAAACATAGTTTTCAGTTTGCTAGCGCGGATCAATACAACATGTTCAAGCTACCAGTGCTCAGTAAAATGGCGTTGTTTCATTTGGAACTAAATCAAGAATGGGCTTTTGAAATTATAGTTAAGGACTCCTGCAACCAAAACAGCCATCAATAGCCTTTGCCTTGATCCAACATGAGCTAAGTTAAAAGTAGAAATTTAATCAATTGCTGCAATTGAATAGTTCTGAATAGTTGGAGGGCAACATAGAAATCTGACAAAAAAGGAAATATATTGAATACGATAAATAGAATAAGAAAACGTAACACAATTCTTCAGTGAAGTTAATTCGTCCAGATTATCAAAAAAAATGAAGGTTTTCCAACTAATCTGATTAATAAATCAAAAGTTTGAATTCTTGTTGATCACCCTTCATTGAACGGCTGATCAGCAAACATCTGCGCTTTTGTTGCTATGGCGGAAAATAAACCCTTTAAAATAACCTTAATCTTTCGATCATAAGCAATAACACCGATTAGCAGGTACAAGACATCATCGGTGTTATTGATTTATCATCAATTATTAACCATATCGACGCTGGAAGTCTTGCATGAAATCGGTTAACGCTTCCACGCCCTGCAATGGCATCGCATTATAAATACTTGCACGCATACCCCCCATGGTTTTATAACCATTCAACATGCATAAACCTTGAGCATTTGCTTGCAGAACAAATTGTTGATCTAGTTGCGCTGATGGAGTATAGAAAATGACATTCATTTGCGAACGAGCATGGGCTTTGACTGGGTTAGTATAGAAACCGCCACTTTGATCGATGGCACTATAAAGCTTATCGGCTTTTAAGCGGTTAATACCCTCTATAGCAGCGACACCCCCTTGCGCTAATAACCAGCGAAAGACTAAGCCAGAAATATAAATCGGGTAGGTTGCCGGTGTATTGTACATACCTTGACGCGTAATGTGACTTTGGTAATTCCAGATATCCGGTACACGCTCGGAGCAACGCTCTAGTAAATCTTCACGGATAATGACGATAGTTGCACCAGAGGGACCAATATTTTTTTGGGCACCGGCGTAGATCACACCATAATCGGCCACATTTATCTGGCGAGAAAGAATTTCACTGGACATATCACATACGATAGGGGGCAAACCATCCGGTTTAGGAATATCGCGGTATTGCAAACCATGGACGGTTTCATTAATGCAATAATGCACGAAGGCTGAATCAGCAGATACATCCCATTCTGATACCGGAGGAACATCCGTGTAATTGTATAAATCGCCACCATGTGCTGCCAAATGAACTTCTACATCAGATAATTTACCCATCTGACTGTGCGCAATCCGGCTCCAGTTACCAGTCACTACCGAATCAATACGTTTAAAACCGTTGGCCAAATTCATGACCACCATATTAAACTGTGCGCTGGCACCGCCTTGCATAAATAAAATTTTATAATTGCTCGGAATATTCAGCAATTGGCGCAAATCCTGTTCCGCCTGATAAAGAATTTGCATAAAAGCATCTGAACGATGGCTCATGGTCATAATCGAACAACCAGAACCATTGTAATCGAACATTTCTAATTGGGCAGTAGCCAACACAGAGTGCGGTAAAATTGCTGGGCCGGCAGAAAAGTTATAATGCTGAACAGTAGAGGGAATCATAAAAGTTATACCTGTAACAGAAATGACCTGATTAGGTCAATTTTGCAATAATGAACACAGCCACCACCAAAGGCAGTGGTTTACTTTCTCAGTGGGCAAATTCTAGGAGCTTGATCCTCGAAAGGCAAACATTAAACTAATCTGCATATAAACATGGTTAAAACCAGTTTAATTTACCTGTAAATATCCCTTTAATAGAAAAAATCACCATCAAATGGTCTTTTTTTAGATAAATATTTTTATAATCACTTTTATTTTTTCAAAATATAGTGAAAACCCATTCTATCAGCTCATTGTTCACTGCTTTTTTCTAGCACGGTAATGTTTTCGGCACCTAAAGCTTGAAGTTGGTCTAAAGCAAATGTCCAAACTTCAGGCAGCAACTTACAGTATTCACCGTTGGCTTTTAATCCAAATTCCAACCGGTATCGATGTAACTGTTCAGCATTTTCTACGTCATCACGAATAGTTGGCAAACTATAGGTCTTAACTTGCGGCCATTGATGCTCTATCTTTTCCATTAATGGACCCACCACAGATTCAGGTAATCCATCAACTAATGCGGCTTTATAACCGCGTTGTTGCTGATTAAAATAGTGTGAATAGTATTGATTTAAAACCCAAGTTGCCATCGGATGAGCCATTTGAGGAAAGCCAGGCAAAAAGTAATGTTGCTGAATTGAAAAAGCAGCAATGTTATTAAATGGATTAGGAATAATACTGGCGTTCGCAGGAAAATCAGCCATTTTTGCTCGTTGCAGATGGTCATGGCTGGTGAGTGCATCGCCGCGTTGGCGTGAAATCTCTTCAATAAACTTTAGCGCCTCAGGATGGCGTACTAATGGGAGATTTAGAGCATCGGCACAAGCCTGACGGGTATGATCATCGGGAGTAGCACCAATCCCTCCAGTTACAAATACGGGTAGTCCTTCTTTAAATGACTGTTGCAGTCGTTGAGTAATGGCTTCTCGCTCATCGGGTAGATATTGTACCCAGGCAATCTCCAAGCCATGTTGTTGTAGCAGTTGTTTAAAAAATGGAAAATGACTGTCCTGCCTTGAACCGTTAAGTATCTCATCACCGATGATCATTAATCCGAATTGCATCGTATATCCTTGTTATAAGCTAATTATTATTAAAAGTTACAAACCGCATAATATACCTCTTTGCCCGAAAAAACATTAAGTTCAATCCTCAGAGTCCTATCCAATAAAATTCATTATGGAAGGGGTTGAATTAATGACATTCTTTCTTGACAAGTCATGGCGTGATGAGCCTGCTTTTCAGAAAACAAGATTAAATTGTTGATTTATCCATGATGTTAAATTTTTGCACAAAAAGGGTAAAGTAAATAGATAGTCATCATGCTTAAAATACATGCAAGAATCTCTCAACAGGTCATGATTTTGGGGCATAGTTATAACCCGATTCCGATAGTGTTTGATTTGAGCAACAGCAATAGATACCGATTTATTAAAATAGAGATAAAAGATTTCCAGTTAGTCACTCTATAGAAATAATGTAAAATAGCATTTAACAATAGATAAATAGGGCAATTCTGTTAAATAAAGGTAATAAAAAAATGAGTAAAATTTATATACTCTTACTACCTGTTTTGTTATTAATTTCTTGCAATGGAAATACTAACACTAAGTTTGCTAAACCCAACAATATCGACACCAATTGTTGGATTACCTTTGAAGGCAAAAAATTTTATATAGGGGAAGACTTAGCCAGCATTGAGAAAAAAATTGAGATAAAGAAATTTTTAGAAATTTACCCCAACGAAGGTAAATATATATCTCCTTCTAAAGATGTTCTTTTCCCTGAAGTAACATGGATTCGCTCTTTAAAT
Organism: uncultured Neisseriaceae bacterium; assembly: GCA_945267035.1. Taxonomy (GTDB): domain Bacteria; phylum Pseudomonadota; class Gammaproteobacteria; order Burkholderiales; family Neisseriaceae; genus Snodgrassella. The sequence continues at coordinate 20,190 of CALYOS010000041.1, forward strand.
TGGACATTTGATAAGAACTTAAAATTACAAGAAATCCATTATTCTATGACAGCATCTATTAGTGAAGGATACATTGATGATGATAAATATTATGCTCGTTTTTATGAATATGTAGATTCCATAAAGAATCAAAATAAATGTAATTCGCCTAAAATTAATTACAGTGGCGATTATTATAAAACAATTGATTTAGAATGGAAAAAAAGGAGTAAAATTGATGAGAAATCCAATTACAAACAAGAATATTTTATAATGTAATTAAGTAACTGAACAAACTCCACAAGCGTAACAAGTCAAATTTCTTCACTTTAGTTGGTAAATTGACGATATACAAGCCAACAGCAACATAGTACCTTTTGGTAAGTGTAAATTAAAAA
>CALYOS010000042.1 GCA_945267035.1 uncultured Neisseriaceae bacterium
TTACGGATATTTTCCATAATATCCACCGACGGACTATTGGCTTCCAGAAAAAGCGTCCACTCAACTTCATGCGGCGTATAGCCGATGGACTGTTTACCGTCTACCCCCATCCGCGATTCACCAATATTGGCATCACCAAACCCCCATGCATTATCTGCCTGAAAGCCTTGTAATTTTATAAAATTATCGTAAACTCCCTTACAGCGCAGCATCAAAACAGCATTGGCTGAGGTAATTGTTAGCGGGTTGTGCCCCATAGACATAACTAATCCTTTACTTAAAAATTAACCCGCGCAAATGCACGGGCTAGATTATAGAGAAAAAACACTACTGCACATTAATAGAGGCCAGATTCACAGTGTGAACACTGCCACCATCCGTATACCAAAGTTTCAAAGGTAACGAACCTCGCTGACCGCGAACTTGTGCAGCAGCCTGTTGAATCAACAAACAATAACCCGTAGTTTCAATTTGACGTGCTGCATCAAAACCCGCTTCATAATTAATTTGAGATTTTTGCCCTTCAGACAGATTGATACCACTTTGGATTCCACCAAAATTGATCATTTCCTGAATCGGGTCTTCAGCAGCAGCGCGATGAATAGCAATACCATCAGCATTATAAGGAATAGCTTTATAACTGATGAGCATATTCATAAACGCTAATTGCAATTGAGCATTAAAATAAACCTGATTAAGATAAGTATCGACCCAGGCAAAATCACCGCTGACCTTAGTATTGCGGAAAAATATAAATCGTTCATTAGCGGTAGCCCATGCGCCATAATAAGCATAACCATTACTCTCAAGCGCATCCGCATCCTTTAACGCCGTTACCGCAGCAGCTATACCACTTTGGCGTTTGAATTCCATAGTAGAACGACCATTCATTTCACGGAAATTAATCGAAGCAGCATAACCACACGCCAATCCAGCCTGTTCCAAAGTGCCATAAATAGCCGTTGTTCCCGAAATGGCATTTTCTTTTAACCAAGCGGCAAAACAATTATTATTATTGGCAATCAGAGCTGTTGGCTCCTGACCGTGATAGACAAACCAATAACGGTCATTTTGTTTACTGTTCCATTTTGCTAAAGATTTCTGCTTATCAAGACCAAAAGTTGTGCCAACCGTGGTAATTACCGCAAAATTCAACGTATACGCCGCTACCCGTTCCATTACCGTATCTGGGCTATCAGCCTGCGTCGCATTATCAACAACAGCACCACACTCTTTAGTCAGCTTTAAAGAATCTGCCACAACACCAGCGGCAAACGAAATAGCTGAATTTGCGCCGGATTTAGCCGAACTAATAATAAAAGCTTGTAACTGGGTATCAAAAGAAACTGCTACCGACAAAGCAGCAGATAATTTCACTGCAGCATCGCTGAAACTGGTTGCATCACTTAAATTAACTGATCCGGAGACAGCTGCACCATCAATAGTAATATTAAATTCACCATTGATTTCTTTCAGCCCCTCCAGATCAAGATTTTTCACGCTGGCACCAATCAACTTAGCACTGACATCAGCCATATTGAAACGGGCAATAAACAGTGATGCTGGCTTTACGGTTGAACCGACATAGCCATCAAAATAACACTGTGCAAATTTATATTGATCACTATCGAACCCAAAAACCTGACCAACATCTACCGCGCTGGCATATTGGTTAATGGGGTACACACTCTGATCGGTTAAAACTACAGTATTTAGGCTCAAGGCGTTGCCGCCGGCACTGATCACGGCCGGGTTAACGCTTATGATATTGCTTGCGGGGATTGAAGGTAACATGTTGATTCCTATGTTTTAGTTAAATTAATAGTTGGCATATCCAGATAGGTCTGGTCATGCTCAAATTCGGGGTTATATTGCAGGGCTAACTCAACCATCCAACGATGCTCATAACGCGATTGCTCATTAATAAAGGTCATTTGCATTGGGTCTTTAGCATAAAGGGGTTGGCAAGAGGTGAGACGGGCAGTGGTATAGTAGTTTTTCCACAAATTACACAGCTTCCGCGCCCTGCCCCCCGATTCCTCACCATAAAAATCTATCTGCATGGTAATTTCTACTGATTGCTGGACGACTGCTTTGTCTTCAACTGGTTCGTAATAGTTGGCCGCGACATCAAGGTCATGCTCAAATAGAATGGTCATTACGATTGCATTGTTTGGTAGTGGTGCATCATTCTGATAGCCCTGAATAACTGAGCTTGGCGGGCAAGAAAAAAGCCCAAGCAAATATGCCCGGACTTCTCGGTAAATCTGGTTATGTGTCACTATCGCCATAGCAGCACCTTGCACCACGTCGCATACGATTCAACCACTTGTTTAACCACCCAATCGGAGGGTTCATTCTCTCCATAAGCCGTAAACATAACGTGTTCAGCACCTTTACCTTGTGAACGTCTTATCGCTGATATCTGCCCTGTTATGTAGGCATACATAAACTGCCCTTGCTGATTAATCAGATTAAGGTGTTCAAGGTCGGCAGTTGATATGCTTTGTGGCTGTATGGTGATTGGCTGTTCGGTAAAACTAGGGACAACCTTGCCGGAATCGTCCACGTCTGAGCCGGTGCTAATCTTTAACACAGCCTGTTGGTTCGGATTAACGCCAGCAATAATACTATTAGCCATTACTCTAAGATTCATCATCGCCTGATACCTCCACACCGATTGAGCGCGCCATCTGCATAGTGTCGCGAAGAGGCGCGTCTCTGCTTTTCCTGGCAATGGTTGATTTTGAGTTAGGTGGCTCCGTCCAGGTCATAATAGATTCAACTAAATCACCTTTCATCATCTCCCCGACCAAGGCCAGGGCCTTCGTAGAATCATGCTGCTGGATTAGAGCCGGCATGCTGTTGACCCATTTGGATCTGTTTTTTCGAATGGTGGTACGAAAAAACGGGCGCGCAGGGATGGTAATCGTGTGCGCGGGTACGGTGTGGGTAGAGGCAAAATTAGCCTTGTGCTGCTTGACAAACCGACCATTCCGCCGAAAATCACCAGTCCTTTCATTGATCAGTCGATAATTGGTAATTTGGTGTTCCGGCACTTGCACCTGAGCACCGTATTCATCCCAGAAGGCCACCTGTGCAACATGAAGCGGCTCGCCGTCCGCGCGCGCATAGGTTGCCTCTTCAAATATGCCCGCTCGAACAATACCGTTTTTGGATTTGGTATATTTTTTTAAAGCAGCCTCTATGCCGCCAGTTTTTTTCATGGTCTACCTCCGCACAGGCATGGCTACATTGGTGGCGATGTATAGGAATGAGCGGTACTTAGCAGTCAAAGCCCAGTACTTAGACCCGTACGGCGTCTGTTGATACCATTTATCCGACAGCGTTGTCTGTCCGTTGTCCAATGAAACAGATACGCTGCCCTCTGAAGCACTTGATACACGCCCAACTGCTTCGTTGTCGCCTTCCACCCTTTGCTGTAATACTGCAAAATGCGCCACCAACAAAAACAATAAAACCTCGCGCTCGGCGAGGCTTTTAACGCAGCTTTTGGACGTATTGTTAAGCAGCATAGTCGACTCAACAAAATACCAATTTAGCTGATCGCCCGTAGATTTCAAGGTTGGGTAAAGGCTTCTGAATTTATTAACATTAAACTCAACAACACCACCACTCATAACTGCACCTATTTCAATTCATCCTTTGGTAGCGGGCTCAATGGCTCGGTTTTTGATTTTGTCTGAGCCTTTTCTTTCGCTTCAGACTTTGTATTGCGCGAATCGGTGTGCGCGAATACAAACCCATTCTTGACTAAATCGCGGTCTTTATTTTCTTTCAACCATGCTCCCCATAGATCGGCCGGAACGTTCTCGGTGATGCCGTGCCCGCCAATGATGACGGATGAGTTATAACCTTTGATTGTGTGGGCAGCTTCACCTACCTGCATTACGAATCCGTTCGGAAGCTTACAGCCAACTACCACGGTATTTTGATTACTCATATATATATTCCTCAAAACAAAACCGCCCGAGGGCGGCAAGATATAAATTAAGATGCCAGAATACTGGCTATAAACATTGGGCGGTATATAACTGTTCCAAGCGTGCCTTGTGATCGCTTCTGTTCGAAGCCCGATTTAGCCTGAATAAGCGGATGAACGCGCATCTTTTCTGTAAATGAAGGGTCAACGGTTGGTTGACCCTCGTACTCATTAACAATTAACTGAACTATTTCTCCTGCCGCGGTTGAGCATTCTGGTACTGTCACAATTTTTAAATTTGGCAGATTTTTCGAAATTTGGTCAGAAACGTTGACGTTATACTGATTCGTCTTAGTGAAACAGGTTTCCATCTCTGGTGACAAAAGCAAAGTCATGGTTGCCGACCTATCAATTAAACCGCCGGACTGTTTCACCAGCTGCGAAAACAATTTTTGAATTGAATCAAAAACGCCTTGCCCATCTTTATTTTTCCACGGCGTGTCCGTTATTGACGGTAATAAGTTGGGGTCGTTTAATAAACCATAGTTTTGCAACCCAGCAATGCCGTAAATATAACTCTTATTCTGAAATTTGTTTAAAGTCAAAGCAGCAGCTATCTGCTTACGACTCGCCCAATCCAATCCAGCCTGACCAGCAATAGCTAACTCGCGCTCACCAACGCGTATAATTGTCTGGTAATGATAAGGTTGGCGAGATGGATAGTTGACGTTGGCGTCACTCATGGCATTTTCATTGAAGTCACCATAACTAGTCACTTCTCCAACACTTTCAACTACCGGAAATTGAACCGCAGTAGATGTCCAATCTCCTTTTTTTGTTTCACCGAACGCCTGTGCAATTTTCATGGGCTCGACTAAGACTTCAATAACCTTAGGGTCGACGTAAGTTGTAAATAACGCAGGAATCCCCGCGTTAGGCGTCGTAATCGATGGCGAGGCATCCATTGCAATTTGGCTTCTGGCTTGTGAATTCAACTCAACGGGATTATTCCCGGTCATAAAAACAACACCAGCACGCCGCTCTAGTGCATCAAAATTCAATTTTGACATTATCAATCCTTATTTTGTAATCTTAGCCAAAAAACCAGCCTCAGCATTGGAGGCCACAACAAAGCCTGTATCCACCGCATCAGCTGGTGCGGCATCTGCAGCAACAACTGAGCCATCCTTGGTGCTGGCAAACACCTTTTGCCCCACCGTCGCGCCACCGTCGAAGCGCGCCCAGAAATCGCCGCCGTCGTAAAGAGTGATGCCGAAGCCGGCCGGAATGCGCATACTTGATTCTGCAAGATACTGGCTAATTAAGGCAGTGTTGTCACGCCGAACAAATCCCAAAATACCATCTTGGACTTGTTTATTGGATACCAGCCCTGTAGTAGCATTCGCCCACGCGAACACCCCAATAGTTACGCCATCAGCCCCTGCTTTAAGTGCACCCTCGCCAGCCAGTACGGTATGGTAGGGGTTGGTTGAGGCAAAATCACCCTCGATGCCAATGGGCAAATCACGATTTAATGTCTTTTGAAAACTCATATCTGTATTCCTTATCCTTACCGAAAACGCGCAGTCAGCTCATCAGGCTCACCAAAAGTAGCTGCGTCCATTGCCATTGCAGCTGGTTTTGACTGCTTGTTGATGAGGTCAACCATTGATTTATAGGCACTCGGGTGTACGCCTTTGGTATTAACGCCTTTCTGCTGTAAAGCGTACTTATAAACAGCTTCGGCACTGTCCATCGCCACCACGCCAACCAAAGGCTTGACGTCCTCGCGCGCCTGCCATAACGCATTTACGCTTTTAACTGCAGCCGCCCGAATGGCGTCGGCATCCATAGCGGGATTTGATTTACAGTCGCTTTCTTCATCCTCAGCCTCAGCCTCCTCATCTTCGGCTTTTTCCTCCTCATCCTCTGCTTCTTTGGATGCCGAATCTTCATCCTCGGCTTTTTTGCCTTTTTCGACCGTTTCTATCTCTTCATCCTTGCCTTTTGATTCTTCAGGCAACGCGTTGTCAAGCACCGCTTTGGTGATTTTTTCAAGTGCTTCGACCGGAATATCACTATCCATGCCGAGTGATGACTTAACTTCATGAGCAATTTTGCTCAATGCTCCATTCTTTAGTTTCATCAAAAACTCCATTCGTGTTGGTAAACTATCTGCAATAATTGCATCTCTGCCAATGCGCCCACGTTCAACCATAGCTACATGATTGCCGTGTATACTCCTCATAATTCCGTCATATGTCTGCCCCTCAAATTCGCCCGGCGTCATATCTACTACATAGGCATAGCCAGATGACAACTCGTTGAGCTTTTCGTTTTCAATTAGTGCAATTGCATCTTTGTCAAATATTCGCAAGCTGGCATACACCACATCGCCATTCATTTCTGGATTGATTACTGCGCCTACCGTGATGTCATTATGCGGGTCTTCTGCGCTTACGGGCGTATGCTTCAGCAGTAACTGAACCCCATTAAAAGAAGGGAGGGCTTTTTTAAGCTCCTCCCTGTCTCGCAAAAGGTTGTATATCTTGTCCGGCTCAAGCCCTAAGCGTTCATAATTCGGGATTTCGCGCCCGAAATAAGGGTTTACCGCGACTTTAGTAATAATTGTTCGCTCAACGATTAAATGCCCATTACCATCATACGAGCGCATGGATTTATCCATTGCTATGGCTTTGTCTGTCATGTGTCAATTCCCTCAATAACGCTTTTACTGCAGCATCTACAGTTAATCAGCTCTCCCGGCTGTATCCAATCCCCATCTAAGTACATACCCTTGCTTACATCAAATTCTTTACCATTAGCTGCCAGGTGCGACGGCCTAGGCGTTTTGCCTGCATGAGAATGTAGCCAAATAGCCTTTGTAATTCCTAACTCTTGCCGTTTAGCCTTTTCAATAACCGCATGCGCTTTTGCGCCTTGATCCCTTGCAATCAGCTCAGCGCGACGCTTGGTAATGTCGTAAGTTTTGTTTAAATCTTTTGCTAACGCAGCAAGATCGTAACCATCTGTGATGCATTTCCAGACCTGACCCTGTACACGCTCCAGATACTGGGAGCCGATCGATTTAATTAGCCCGACATTAACTTCTGTGGCAGCTTGTAATGCCTCTTTCTGAAAATCAGTCACTTGAAAACGAACAGTAAACCCGGCTCTACGCAAATGTGTTTTCATAAGTGTTTCGTAGTTGGTTACTGTGCGATTTACAAACTTTGCCGCCAGCTGAGGGGCCAAATCATCTAGTTTTCTTTCCCATCTGGAAATTAAATAATCAATAACATGAGCTACCCAGTCAGTAATGCCATCCATGGCCATTTTTTTCTGCTCAGCCTGCTTTTTAAACTCTTTTAAAAGTTCATCATCTACATCAGATTTAATCTGCCGCACTATGGATACTAAAGCTGTTGAGTATGCTCGCTCAATACCTGCATTGGGCCTAATCTCGGGTAACGTCGTCGGCTTCTTCTTCTTGATCATCGCCATTGCTCAAATCCCATCCAGTTGACTCCGGAACATCTTCGACATCAATCCCGGAATAATCTCCGTCCTTGGCCAAACGTTCCCGCACTTCTTCTTGAGACAGCACACCAGCTTGTATATAAACCGCATCAGCATCTGCTTTGGTTTTCGCAATAGTGGCTTTTTGTTCGTCATTCATTTGCTCTAAAGGATTGAATTCAAACACAATTTGATCATCAATTTCACCAAACAAGTCAAGCTGCACCAAATTCAGAATCGTCTCAATCTGCGGTCTTAAATGCGCTTCTTGCAAAGAGGCAATGTAGTCGTTGTATACCCGGATTTCGCCCTCGCTGTTCGCGTTTAAACCACTTGGGGTAATACCAAGCAGCTTAACTAAAGGCGTATGCGAGGGGCTCGCCATCTGCTCTTGTGCTTTTTGTAGAAGGGCATCTAGTGTTGAGAGGGGCGTATTGAACTGAAAGAACTCCTCCATGTCCTTATCCATTAGCATCAAGTTTTGATTGTTTCTTAGTTGGGAAAACATCTGAGAGCGCATCACCAGCTGTGCCATTCCCTCCTGTCCGCCCTCTAATATATTTTGCATATTCGTTTTTAAACCGGTGATCGAAAACGAATGAACCAAATCAGATACACTATCAACCGTGCGCTGCCATCGCTCTACGTATGGCTGCATCAGTTGGAGCATAGATACACCGCTGAAGTTATAGGCTGGCTTCAACATATCTGGGACTGGACGCATAATTAAAGTCATGAGCCGATCCGCATGGATTTCTTTGCCTAACACGAACCATTTTGATGGCACAAAAAAATCCGACTGAGTCGGATCGGTGGCGTTATACATGGATGGAGTCGACCAGATAGGTTCAATCAACCTGAAGCCCTTCAAACAGCCCTGGCCAAGCGACTTATTATTAATCAACAAAGGCAAATCTGTTTTGTTTTCGTGCCCCTTAATATCAATAAATAACTGAGAACGCCCGAAGATCATTTCGTTCTCAACGTGCCGACGCATCAGGTCACGAATCCCCAGCACTTTTATGCGCTGCTCAATTTCACTAATCTTATCGGCATATTCTTGGTCACCATCACCCTTAACCTTAACCTCGCCCCATGACCTGGTCATCTCGTTTGCCGTGGTCTCCGGAACGCTTCTATAGTCACTGGACTGTGCCATCCATGCAAGTTTGGGATAACCAGGGAATGAGCTGTAAAACTGCGGATCTGAATTGGCAAACGCTGCTATGCCTGCGCAGGAATCCATAGCAATGGCCGGCTTTTTGCCTGGGGGCGTCACAAAATCGGGTATATCCGGCATTGTGTAACCCCGTACTTTTTGTTTTTGCTCAGTCAATAGTGTTAAAGCAGCTGCCGACAATTCAGCATTTCGTTTCTCTACCGCCAGTTTCTCCGCAGCGATGCGATTCGACTCCTTTTGTGCCTCGAGTAAGCGTTCTTGCTGTTTTTTATTCCATTTCCACATAATCCACCTAAAATCCACCTAAAACGGCAGGGTTTATATTCAATCCGCTTTGAACTGGCGCAAATGCCATAATTAGAGCATCCGCACGATTGGGTGAAGGTATGCCACGTTTTTTCATATCCTTCTTACTCTCCACCTTAACCCGCCCATTCTGGTCATAATCAACCTGAGGGCGGCTTAACTCGGCTTTTAAGTAATCAAGATCTTTAATTCCACTGTCTAAACTAATCAGCTCTTCTGCCGGGTATCTATCACCATGCTCAACTGCCCGCCATGTCTTGTAAAACCTATCCCGAACAATCCACCATGCTTGTGCCTTTATGTTAGAAAACATGTCTTTGTTCTTTTTGCCAGGCATATAAAATGATTCGGGCTTGTACACCTTGCCACCGGCATTAAATCCCACCGTCTGAACGCGCCCTTTTTTGCGGTTTAACTGAGCCTTCACGCCGGCACCTACCCCTATGCTATCAAATACGACCTTGTCAATATTAGACCCCAGTGCATCCTGATAGACTTTATCCGCAGAATAGATAACGTCCTGCCCTCTCCACTCTGCCATGCTGAACACAACAGAGCCATGACGCCCAATCGTTGCATTAGCATCTTCTCCCTCGTCGGCAACGTCAAAGCCCAGTATGCGCTGTCCCGCTGCCTCAAATCCAAGTTTTTTGTGTGCATCGACCGCAGCCTCAATCCATGCGGGTTTGATAATAGCCATCTCGCTATCAGCGACCGGCTCACCCAACCAGATGTGCCTATATAGATCGTAATCCCTTTGTTTGCATTCCTCCATCTCCGCCGGGAGCGGGGTGTCATAAAAGTACGGGTTCACATCATAGTTAGCTTTTAAGACAATACTATCTGGCTGCGGGTTTGAAATGAACCGCTGATAGGTGTCATCTAGGATGTTTTTGGGGTTGAAGCTAATCCAAATTTCTGCATTTTTATCCCCGCGGATAGACGGAATTAATACATCCCATGAATCTTTTGTAACTGCCTCAGCCTCTTCAACCCAACATATCCCGACGCCTTGAATAGATTTAATCTTGGTGACGTTGTTTTTAATTCCAGAAAATACAAATGACGCCCCAGTACCTAAATGAATTATGGTCTGTTTTTGGATTTCAAATTCATTAGTATAGCCCAGACGGTCTATCGTTTCACACAAAAGCTTATAAACCGAATCGCCTATTGAGCCTTGGAATTCGCGCGCGCATAAAATAACTGTTTTGCTGCGCCTTGCTACCTCAATCGCCAATTCAGCAAAAAAGAAAGACTTCCCACTACCCCGCCCTCCATAAGCCACCTTATAGCGGGCGTGCTTAATGAACGGTTTGAAGTACGGGTTTGCCATTTTATTTGAAAATGTCCTCTAAAGATTTAGCCTCTACTTGAATCCCGCCGCTTATAGCCGTATCTTGCTTGTCGGAATAGCCGTGCTTAGTGAGCATTAGCTTCGTAATTGTTGAATTAAAATCACCAGTCAACCCCCCATCAAGAAGCAGCATTTCTTGCGCAGTTGAGATGGCTGATAAGATGTCAGAAAATTCAGGGTGCACACGACCCCATTCGTATACACATTCACGGCTAACGCCGAGCGCAAAAGCCAAGCCTGCTATTGATGGGATGGCATTCCCCTGCGTCTTATATGCTCCTTTCAGGTATGCCTCTGCGCATTTAAGGGTTTGATCGTTATACTTGCTCGGTCGGCCGACTTCATTTTTTTTATTTTGCATATCGCTTTCCTTATGGATGTATGTGCATGACAAATACATCTACACACAAATACACATCGTTATTTACTTTATCCCCTGCGTGTGTAATAATACACACACTAAAGGGGAGGCTATGAACAGCTCAAAGATCATAAAAATGCTGCTTGATGATGGGTGGTATGAAGTGGCAGTCAAGGGTAGTCATCACCAATTTAAACACGCTACCAAACCTGGACGCGTTACCGTCCCTCACCCAAAAAAGGATTTGCCTCAAGGGACGGTAAAAAACATATTCAAGCAAGCCGGCCTGAAATAGGCTGGCTGTTACAAGAAAGGCTCATCATGTTTCTCTATCTCGCTATCCACAAAGATGACAACACCGGTTATGGCGTTACCGTGCCAGCATTAGCTGGCTGCTTCTCCTACGGTGACACGCTCGAAGATGCTCTTTTAAATGCTAAAGAAGCTGTCCAATTGCATTTAAAAGGAATGCTTGACGATGGCGAAGAGCCTATAATAGAACACTTAACTTTAGACGGCTTGGTCAACAATCCTGATTACGCGGGTGCGCAATGGTTTGGTATTGAAGTTGATATTAATCATTTAACCCTCAAGCCTGAGCGTTTTAATGTGAGCTGGCCTAAATATTTATTGGATAAAGTTGATAATTATGTATCTATAACCCATGATACGCGATCAAACTTCTTAGCTAAAGCCGCTCTTGATAGAATTAAGCAATCCAATATCTAATTTATTTAAGGTATAAAAAAAGCCGGCTTTTATTGCCGGCAGTTTAAATTTGATCAGTTGCCCTAAGGAACTGCAACAAATTAAGGTGTAAAAAATTATATCTTATCCGAAGAATAGCAAAATTATATATTTTCACTACGCTTTGCGCAAGCAAAAAAGGGGGTAAAATAATAGTTTTGCAATTATTTACAATCATAATTTATTTGGCCGTCAAGCTTGCAGATGCAATCATAATGTAGCTTATTAATAATTTTTTTTATGTGCTTAATTTTTCTATTAAGTTTTGGTGCACTCCAATCAAATCGGTCTTGAAGCTGCCTATATGTTCTATTGCGCACAAAAAGATATTCCAATAAAGCATCACACTCTAATGTCTGAATATATGAATCTTTTCTGAGAATGTAATTGGTCAGATCAACTATACTCGACAAGTCATAACCATATTCGGCCTGGACCAAAGCCCATTCAATATCATTTAACACACTCTCAGCCCGTTTTAAAATCATTGCGCTGCCCGCATGCTGTTCGTGTTGACTTAATCCGGAATGGCAACCACCAGCCACGCCTTTTGATTTAATCCACTCCTCAATTCTAGCCGAATTACTCTTGCCTAAAATCAGAGTATTTTTAATAAAAAACGCCTGGCACAAGATTTCATCAACGGATACACAATCCTCAATTAAAGCTGTATGTGTCATATTTCTTCCAATCCTTGAACTTAACACCGTTCTCTGCGCCCCAGGCCGTAATATATTCAATCAAACTAGACAGCCTTTTAATGCTCATCTTTGCAGTTGATTCCCTCAAGTTAATAACTTCACCTTCTAGACCTATCGCCATTTCCGCCTCACCGCCAGTGGCGATCCTGTGTCCGCTTACAAAAATCATTTTCCATTGCTCAATGTTTAATTTTTTGCCGTTAAAAGTCTTTTGTTTTGAGATATCGCCTAACATAGCGTGCAGTTTTGCGTTTTGTTCATCAGAACGCGTGATGCTACGCACTTCTACAAAAATAGAATTATTTGATTTCAATAATTCACCCGCGGCATCCCACGCCAACGCCATAACGTTGCGCTTATTTTTTAAATCGACGCGCCGTTTAAATCGATCTGTCATAACAAGGCCTTTCTTTTCTCTTTATAAACTTTTTCCAATTCTCTTAAATCGTCTTTTGTGAAATGCCGAGGTGCGTTATCAAATTCCAAGGCCTCCAGGGCCGATAGACCTATACGCTCTATTAATCCGAGTCTATAATTCACATGGTTACCTGAAAGATAGTTGTTACAGTGTTTACATTGCCCATGGCAGTTCAATTCTTCAAATCTAAGGTTTGGAGCTGAGCCAACTGATCTATAATGGCCGGCATCAAAACCATTAGGCCGGGTTGGTAGAGGGCGCCCACAGCTAATGCAAGGCTTGTCTCTGTCGCGTTCTCGAATATAAGCATTAAAAGCGGTCTGCGCTTTTTTAATTAATTCAGGCTTGGTTTCCAAATCACGCTTGCGTTTTTTCAATATTTCTCTTTGCAGACGCCGCGCAGCAGCTTCTAGCTTTTTAGCTTTTTTTTCTTTTTGAGTTAAATTGTAAGCAATCGCGCATCTAGGACTGCAGACCACCTGCATTGGTCTTTGTTTTTCAAACTCAGCCTTGCACCATCGGCATTTGCGAATTAAGCTCGGCATTTTCTTGCCCCTATTTGCTTAAAACTACATAGTCTCCGCAGGCAGTTTTCAATAGTTTTCGAATCAATTTGTAATCCTGCTAAATCGCAAACTTTTTCAAAGCCGACGCTTTTAAAATAAAGCATTTCAATTTTTAGAGCCCTTTCAAAATTTTTTGAATTTAAAATAGAATTCCTCGCGTCTTGCACCGCCTGAACAATCACTGCACCCCACAAAGCTTTGTGGGCACGATACCCAACAATTTTCTTGGAAAGATTATTAATCTCGGTTTCCGTCATCCCTAACCCTCCTTAACCCTCCACGCAATCCGTCTTTTTTTTAAATCGGGATCGACTGATTCATATTTATTTTTTTCGCATGCGAACTGGCCGGAAAAATATCGGTATCGTTCGTCATAATCGCAGTACCCGAACCCATGTCTAGCCATGCCGTGCGGCTTGTTTTTGTCGTTTTTTAAATTCCAGTGCCGACATGTCAAACAGGTGTCTTTATTCATTTGAGCCTCCTTTTAAAATTATTGGCGATGCGATCGCCAATTAAATCCAAGAATGAGCCCTCCACCCTCTTTTAATCTATCTATAATGCGTTCCCCTAGTGCGTCTCTAAGCTGATCAAAATTCAGGTTGCTAATAACAATCGTCGGTTTCATGTTCTGATAGCGAGTGTTAAAAACATCAAACAGAGCTCGGCTCTCAGCATCTGTACCCGACTGTATCCCGACTTCATCTACTATCAACAAGTCATAATTTCCAAAAGCTGTGATGATTTCAGTTTCAGTGTGCAAAGCGTTGTAGCTTTTAGATTCTCGAATCAACCTATTTATTTCAGAAACCGATGTAAAGCGAGCGGTTCCGTTACAGTTTTTTATGACATGCAGTGCGATTGCTACGGCAATGTGGGATTTGCCTGTGCCGGTGTTCCCCAGAAAAGTTAAGCAACGACCTGAATGCCCACCTGGTTTTTTGAACTCCTGTGCAAACGTCTTAGCTGCATCAAGAACAACTCGCTGCTCATCACTAAGTATTTGATAACCTGTTAACGTCTTGCCAAGAAACCGCTTAGGTATGCCTGAATTGCCAATCAGCTCATCAATCAATTTACTTTTTCGATCGGCAGCTTCTCGTTGCGCAGCAGCTGCTTCGTCTGCAATACGTTGCTGCTCCCTCTCCCGTTCGCATTCTGGGCATTTGGTAACGCGCCCGGATTTGTATTTTGTTTGTGTGTATTCTCCATGCGTTCCGCACATTGCTATGCCCTGTTCGCAGACGACAAATTGAGGGTGCCCAGCTAGCATGCTCCCGATTTGAATTAAATTCACCATGACAGAACCCCGCCTGCAGTGTGTTTAGGTACGTCCTTAATGCTGGGTTTGGATGAGTGCATTGATTGAGTGCTGTTTGTTAACCATTCCGCTTCGAAGCCCCTCCAACCCTTTTCTGCACACAGGCAAACCGCCTGTTCAAGCGTTAGCCCTGCTTTGCCAGCCTCCCTTTCAATTCGACCCAATGCAGTCATGGTAAGGGGTGCTTTATGCGATTTGCGTACAGCAATAAAATCTTTAGCTACCTGTTCATCAACACCTTTGGTCACGAGAAGATCCAGGCTTTCAACCCACACGCCTTGTTTTTTTTCGCCAGCGGTTTGTTTTTTGGGTTCGATTGAGGGTGGTGTATATATTGATGGTTCTAATTGATGGTTCCTTGATGGTTCTTCTTTAATACGATGTGCAAATTCTGCACATGAATCTGCGGTAATTTGCACATTGGTATGTGCAGAATCTGCACATGCAGAATTTTCACATGCAGATTTTGCATGTGCAGAATTTGCACATTGGGTGAAATTATCTAGAACAATGGTATAAACATTTGCCAATCTCCCACCGTTTTTTTGCCTTCTCTCGGCAATCAAAATTCCATAGGCTTTTAATTTCTTAATCTGGTCTATTAATGAGCGTCTACTCATGCTGCATTTTTCAGCTAAATACTCTTGGCTCGGATAACAAACTCCATCATCATTGGCGTGATCAGCCAATGCCAATAAAACCAGCTTCTCACTTTGAGAAAGTGGCATCTCCCAAGCCTTTGCCATCAATTTAATACTCATAACAACTCCGTAGATTGCAAAAAACTTCCAATTTCATGTTATGATTCGTAAAACTATTCATCTTGAGACGCATGTTGTAGTTCCCTCTCTCACCCCGGGTAGCTATAATCGAAGTGTTGATTCAGTAGTTGCTGAATTGAATAAAACGCTTGAATAACTTTTATTTTGTGTAGTAAAGCGCGTAACGCTTTCCTGTGTCCTTATCTTTAACGATTGATGTATTGATCACATACCCCCGTTGTTTCAGGTCATAAATTCGTGCACCTAACCTCATGCAACCAAACAAACGCAATGCGTCTAATGGAGTTATAGAATTGCCTGCTCTCATGTATTCAAGAATTCGGCTCGCCTGGCTAGCTTCAGTTGTCATCGTAACCATCCTTCAATTCCCTTAATTCCGGCCAAAATTTTCCATAATCCGATGGTCTAAGATCTTTTCTAGAAACAATTCCATCTGTGTACTTTTCGATACTCAAACATCTCCAAGGGGGGCACATTCTTGTTCCTTTTGCCCATCTGGAAACATCCGGCGCATGGGCGTTTATTGCATTAGCCATGTTGGCCAACGAGCCGCGCCCTTTGCTGTTTAGATAGTCTCTTAAATTCATATAAAAATCCTTCCGCTAATCATATTAGCGTTTCGCTAAAACAAAATCAAGCATAATGCACATTTATTTTTGTTAGCAGATTGCTAATAATTAGCTAAGAAAGGAATTACATGAAAACAATTGAAGAAACATACAGAGAGAGATTAGTGATGTTATCCAAACAGCATGGCGGTCAAACAGGCTTAAGTAAGCTTATTGATAAGTCGCCTGCTCAAATTAGCCAATGGATTAACGGCTCCGCCGACTCGAAAACAGGAAAAGCTCGCTCTATGAAATCAGATACTGCTCGCGAAATCGAAATCGCATTGAACCTCCCTCGCGGATGGATGGATCAACCAATCAATGCAGAACTATCTCAACCTCATGAAGGATATATTCAATTGAAATTATTGGATATAAAAGCTGCTGCAGGTGACGGAGCTATAAATGCTGAGTATCCAGAATCGGTACAAATGGTGGAAGTTTCGGAGAAGTGGGTGCGAAAAAACATTGGCAATAATTTTAAAGACATATCTATAATCACTGCTTCTGGTGACTCAATGCAGCCTACGTTCAATTGCGGAGACTGGCTTTTCGTCGATCAAGCCGTCAAATTTTACGAGGACGATGGAGTTTATGTATTTATGTCTGGCGCTGGCTTGAGAGTAAAAAGGCTCCAAAAACTTATTAACGGCGAGTTAAAGGTTATAAGCGATAACCAAAAATACAAGAGCGAAACACTTGTCTGTAATGAATTGAATTCAATTAAGATATGCGGCAAAGTTGTAGCAACATTGCGCATTGAAAACATTTAGTTTAAGGTTCCTTTTTCACCCTGGTTATAGCTCCCCGGGGTGAGAGAGGGAACTACAACAGAGGTAAATATATCAAATAATATTAAATTTCTATAAAATCAATAGGTAATGCTTTCCAGAATTTTCCGTGTATTGTCAATAAATCAACTTCATTTGGCTCTATTTCAAAATCTGAATCCGTATATTTCTTATTGTCGGAAATTACCTTAATAACCCCAGATTTTCCTCTTGCAAGTCTCTTAATGTATGTATAGCCGTCAAAAGTGATTAAATAAATCCCACTATCTTGAAATCTGTCTATATCAGTTTTAATTAAAATGATTGAGCGTCTCGGAATGGTAGGTTCCATGCTGTCGCCATCGGGAGGCATTAACTCCACATTGTTTAAATTTTGTGTTCCCAGCAATTCAACAAGAATATGATTAGGGATTTCAATTGTTCTTAATAATTCGTGGATATCAGAATTGCTCGAACCGAAACCACATGATATTCGAATATTATGAAGTTTTAAAGCTGTTCTATTCACCTCTGAGGAGGCAATAGTATTTGATAAAGTGGTTGAATTTTCATTACCCCTGTTGTTTTTGTATTTACTTCCCGACCCCTCCGCTAACCATTGAGAAGAAAAATTTGTTTTCTTATCAAACTCTAATAATGGTTTTCTTCCTAATCCTGTATAACCTTTAAACCATTGATTTACCAAACCCTTAGATACTTTAGCAAAATCGGCTAGATGTTGTTGGGTGGTTAGTCCATGTTCTGACATAACTTCTTGTAAACGCTCTTTTAATGTAGTCATAGCAAACAATCCTTGTTTTTGTTAATTAGTCTAAACAAAAAATTGTATATTTCAATGATTTTACTAATGCTTCCTGTTCTTCAGCTTTCTATTTGTGCAATTGTGTTTTGAGGAATCCCCACCATTTTAACCAATATTGCCTGCGAAAGCCGTTTTTCTGTAGGCAAGAGCATATAGTCGGTTGCTGTAAGTACTCATAAATGCCGCAACTATAAATACTCAAATTTATCACGCTATAAAAAGTATTCCAAATATTTAAAGTCACTAATATTCACCATCATTTTTTTATTTAGCATTTCGCTATATATTTATATTTATTTATAACAAAGGGTTATATAAATATTTTTTTAATTTAGCGTTTTGCTATTGATTTATATTTAGCATTTCGCTAATATGTACTCATCGAACAAACACAGATACCGATGACTTCGGCATGAAATAGAGTCGGGGAAACAAGGCAAAAGGAAATACAGGCCAGGACGCCACGCCTTATAAGTTGATAGCGAAATGTATTGTTTATTGATCTTTTTAAATTTAGAAATCGAAGCCAATTCTAACGAGTTGGCTTTAGTTTATAGGTTTATATACCAAAGCCAGCTTGTTAAGGCTGGCTTTATTGTTTGTCTTTTTTTAAGGAGTAAAAATAATGAGAAAAATAAATATTTCAGTATCTATTGAAAATTTAGATGAACTAGATGAGCTCTTCAATCGGATTCAAGTCCAATTAAGCCAGCTCTCTAAATCATTAAAAGAATTAGATGAACTTAAAATCCAAGTTGCTTTAAATTCAGATTAAGAAAAGCAAAAGCCGATTCTGACGAGTCGGCTTCATTATTTGGCTTAGTTTTAACTTTCATTAAAATGATATTCAGGTAATTCTCCAGCAAATAAGGCTGCAAGATATTCAGATAATCTTAGTTTTCGTTCTTCCGGATAATGTCTATTTGGGGTCATTCCCAACATTGCCAAGGCAGACAAACGTGCCGGATGAGAAAGGAAACCAATTTCATCTGTATCATATTTAGCTAAATCCGCCAAATGGTTTGCAATCTCTTCATCACTCATGCTGCCCATTTTTTTATACAACTTACAGTATAGTAAGTGGTTATCTTTTGCAGCCTGTGTTTTTGCGCTAGGAGTATAAATGATTTGAATTGCAGTTATAACTGCTAAAAATATGCCAGAAAAAGTACCATTAACTAAACCTCCTATACTTCCAATTGCTGTCATGCTTGATAAGATGAGGAAAAATGAAATTAACTTATCTATCCTGCCGAAAAATTTATACATTAATTTTTCAAAGCACAGGGAATAAGCTATTTCAAGTTCTAAGTTTGGTCGGTTCTGTTCTGGGTTGTTCATTTATATTCCTTTACTTTTTGTTTGTACCTCCTTTTGGGGAGGTGTTAGTTGGCACTGGAGCCGGAGATTTTGGCACATGTCCTTTAACTGATGATGGAGCTGGAGATTTAAGGGCATGGTCATAAGCCATTTTATTTTTATCATTACTCATGCTGAGTACCTCATTTGCTAGGTTGTTGTCGGAAACTACATTCTAGCACATGCACAATGGCAGTGCGTGCCTAACCATCTGCCACCTACCTTTAAAAATTAAAGCCCATTCATAAAAATTGAGTGGGCTTTAGTTTTTAAACTATAAGGAGAATCGAAGATGCGGAGTTTAAACACAGTCAATCCAGAGCCCCCTATTTATTGGCAGTCCATGGCGCGAATGGATGCAATGGAAAAAGTTGCCGATGACGCAGAGAGAGCTGAAAACAAAGTTTTAGATATGCTCGAAGATAACCAGCTAATGGGGTGTGCAGCCGATGCATTTGGGGAGTTGTTTACGTGGTACCCCTCCGAGATGGAACAGGTTGCCAATCGATTGGTTCAGGAGCTCGTTCTTGGGGGCTTCAACTCAAACCTAAGCGGAGTGCTTAGTTACCTTCCCGTCGGCGCTCGCGAGAAAATCAAAAATTACCTAATCGAAAATGCTGAACTCTGAGATGCCGCATTAAGTGGTTTTGGAGCAGAATATGCAATCAGAAATTGAAATTACACGCGACGTATTGATTCAGAATAACGCGATCAAAGCTGAGATAGAAGCTTTTGATAAAGCTGTTCCAGAAGGGAAATGTTCACTTTCAGCACTTTTCAAAAAGTGCGAAAAGTTTAATTTATTCCTTCTTGCGAATTTTCTAATTAACTTGGCGCCTGCTAACCCAGAGCCGCTCATTATAGAAGAGCATCTCGGTGGTAATCTTTTTTATAATGGCGAAATCCATATTAAAAGGGGGTTCGAGTGCTCAGGTAACATCATTTGTAAAAATCTGATCGTTGATGGGGTGCTTGTGGTAGGTAAAACTCATTGGATTTGGGCGAATATTGATGCCGTAGAGGTTGATCTTAGAGATGCGGGGGTGATTAAGGGTAAGGTCGCAACGTACAAATTTAGAATGAGCGGCATATCAATTTTGATGGGATTGATTGCAGCAAAGTGGAAGTCGACATAAGCGATTACAGAATTTCAAAATTAATAGTGCCAGCATTAGCTGGCTTTTTTATTTGGAGAGAAAAAATGCAAGAAGAAATTGAATTGACGAGGGATTTTTTAGTTGAATCAGACGTTAGTGAAAAAGCTTTAAAAGAGTTTGATAAACGCTTTCCGAACGGCTCAGCGACATCCTCTAAAATTTTAAAATTTTGTGAAGAACTTAATTTATTCGCTTTGGGGAAAAGCCTTATCCGCAACACCCCTAAAAATCCTGAACCTCTTGTTTTAGACGAATATTCTGGAGGCAATCTTTTTTATAACGGCAAAATCTATATAACAAAAGGGGTTGAGTGCTCGGATACAATTATTTGTCAAAAATTGTTCGTCAATGGTGATCTTGTTCTCGGTGGGAATGCAGAAATTTACGGGGATGTTGATGCAAAAACCGTAGACATGAGTGG
>CALYOS010000043.1 GCA_945267035.1 uncultured Neisseriaceae bacterium
TTTTTTAGAAATAAATCTTAAGTTTTTTTAATATATACTGGGAAGCAAAGATTTATTTCTTTTAATTTATAACTTTATTGATTTTAATTCCTATAAATATCGGTATCAAAGCATCATCCTTGCTTGATACATCGTTTGTAAAAAGTGCCAATCACCAATACAATTGGCAAATTATTTTTTATTAGCAATAATAGATAGGACATATATCTATCACGCAAGAGCAATATTGCCCCGATGAGATTGAAGCCAAAAAGTCGATGAACTTATTTAAAGCTATATCGGAAATATACCGGTTGAAGAAAAATATCATTTTTCACGCTTCTTAAGTGTATTTAAGGGTGGTTAACTTATTGATAAGGCAGTATTTGGGTTAATATAAATTTCTGATCAAATTTTTTATCAACCCATCATTGATCTATACCGAACATTCATAACGCTTGCAACAGATAGATATGGATGCATAGGCTATAGCAAAAAAATATAAAAATTCGATTTTTATTATCTACTCAGTCAGTTTTAGAAATAACCCTCTTGAAACCTGTTATCTACCCCAGTATGACAAAAGTATGACAAATTGTTGCATTAATCGGTTTTCTTTAATTCTGAACCTTCTCTTCATTCCGTCAGTCGAACTCTATTTAATCAGTTAAATACATAAAATGTGTACCACTCACCTTCTGGTATATTAAAATCAGCATTAAACTAGTTGAAATAATCATGTCCACATCAAGCCAAATCAATTGGCGTAATACAATCAATGAAAGTTGAATTAAATGTTTACAGGCATCGTTCAAGGCTTAGGCACAATCACCAATATTATTGAACACAATCAGCTAAGGACTCTTCAAGTACGCTTACCAGCAGGCGCAAGCGACAATTTGAGTATTGGTGCATCAATTGCCAATAATGGCTGTTGTCTAACCATTACTGAAATTAATGGTGACGAAGTAAAATTTGATGTGATGGCTGAAAGCCTGGCCAAAACTAATTTAGGACAAGTAAAAATTGGTGATAAGATTAATATAGAACGTGCAGCTCGCTATGGAGATGAAATCGGTGGGCATGTCATGAGCGGACATATTTTTACCACCACAACCATAACCAGAATTGAAGATAGCGACAATAATCGAACTGTATGGTTTGCCCTTCCCTCTGCTTTATCAGCTTATATTCTGCCTAAAGGTTTTATCGGCTTGAATGGCTGTAGCTTAACGATCGGTACAGTGACAAAAGAAGAATTTAATGTGCATTTAATTCCAGAAACAATGTCTCGCACCCTTTTTGGGCTATGTCAGGTAGGGGATGCAATTAATGTAGAAATTGATGCTCAAACTCAAGCCATTGTTGATACCGTGCAAAAATATCTGCACACGCATCATGCGTCTTAAACCTAGACTACGATGATCATTCATGCAAATATAAAAAAACATCCTATTTTTTCTCAGAGCATGGCAAGCAGTTGTACTAAAAGCAAATAACTGCTTGCCCAAGCCAAGATAAAACATTCCATTTGCTACAGATGTCAACATCAATGAGTACACAGCTAAAAGAAACCCTTTCGCGATCGGTTAAACCTTGGTGTAACTAAACGAATGTGTTCCTTTTAAACCAGTCTAAGCGGTGTGAACAACTGTATGAATACATCATCGCGATAGGCCATGAACGATCAACTAATAAAAATATTTAATTTAAAATTCATATTTGATTAAATAAAATATAGATTTTTTCCTGATGTAGAATGGTTTTAGCATACAATAGCATTAAGAAAAACCGCTGTTATAACCCAACCGATCACATCAATTAAGAGTAAAATAATCATTATTTGCCGAGGGAGCGTTGTTTACTATTATGAGTATTGCCACCATTCCAGAAATCATTGCCGATATTAAAGCCGGTAAGATGGTCATTCTGACTGACGCAGAAGACCGTGAAAACGAAGGCGATTTGATTATAGCCGCACAATTTGTCACGCCAGAAATCATTAATTTTATGATTAAATATGCGCGCGGATTAGTCTGCCTGCCACTGGAAGAAGAAATAGTAGATAAATTGCGATTGCCATTAATGACCGAACATAATGGTGCCCAATATGGTACTAATTTCACCGTTTCTATTGAAGCAGCTCATGGCATTACCACCGGCATTTCTGCGGCTGATCGAGCACATACCATCCAGACTGCCGTTTCACCAACAGCCAAAGCCGAAGACATAGTACAACCTGGCCACATCTTTCCATTACGTGCAGTTAAAGGCGGTGTATTGGTACGGACTGGTCACACCGAAGCGAGTGTTGATTTGGCTAAATTGGCCGGATTAACACCAGCAGCAGTCATTTGTGAAATTATCAATGACGATGGCACCATGGCTCGAATGCCTGAGTTAAAAGTCTTTGCGCAGCAACACAATATCAAAATAGGCACCATAGCGGATTTGATTGAGTATCGCAGCAAACACGAAAGTTTAATCGAAGAATTGGGCATCAACAATATTCATACAGCCTGGGGAGATTTTACTCAGCATGTATATGTTGATCAGCTATCAGGAGAAACTCATCTGGCTTTAGTAAAAGGTGATCCGGCAACCGCGGATGAGGTGGTTGTGCGCGTGCATGAACCGTTTAGTGCTATGGATTTTCTTCAACCAGACCAATATCATAGCTGGCCTTTACCAGCAGCCATGGAACGAATCCAACAAGCTCAGGCAGGCGTCATTATTTTGATGCATCGCACCGAAACGGGAGCAACCTTACTTGACCGTACATTACCAAAAGGAACTCATCAAGCCAGACAATGGGATAATAAAACCTTTGGCATTGGGGCTCAAATTCTGGCTGGACTTAAAGTCAAGCGTATGCGCGTTCTAGGTAAACCGTCTGCTTTCACCGGTTTACATGGTTTTGGGCTGGAGGTTAGCGGATTTGAGGAATTGAATCAACAATAAATATTTACCCAATCCGTCTATATTTTGCTACTGAACTTGCCATAAAATAGACCCTTCAGGCTGTTTAATATCTGTTGATCAGATATTTTGAACAGCCTATTTTGATTATTAGACCGAATGATTTGAATTGAGATGATGAAGAATGAAACAGAGTATGCTTTTTCCCATTCTTAAAGATAATCATTTTAAATAATCAGCAAACTGAATTGAGCTAAGCGAAAAATACAAATATATCGTTTCAGCTATTTAAAATCAAAACCACTACCCCATTGTTTTTTGTTTAGGACCAGTATTTATGCAATTTACCCCGCAGAAATGGGCTGCTTCCGGCTTAATTTTTGGCTGCATCATGTTCGGATTAGGCAGCCTGATTGTCAAATTTGTGGCGGTGGGTTCTTATGCCATCGCATTATGGCGAATTTTAATTGGCGGTTTGGTCTTCTGGTTTCTGGCACGGCGCTTTGGTCAGAAAATGCCAACCAGTACGCGTGCAAGACGTTTTGCGGTTTTATCCGGCATCTTCCTCGGCTTTGATCTGGCATTCTGGCATGAGAGTATCCATGCAGTAGGACCAGGAATATCAACTTTACTTAATAGCATGCAGATATTTTTTCTCGCCGCTATAGCTTGGTTTTTCTTTGGTGAACGCCAGAGCAAATTGCAATTATTTAGTCTGCTTTTATCCATTATTGGCATTATTTTGATTGCCTTTCCTGAGCTCAAACACAACGTTCAGGGTGGATATGGTATATTTATCGGATTAATTTCCGGTGCAGGACTCGCCTCCTCCATGGCGTGTATCCGGCAGGCACATCAAGCGGAAAAAGTGGCGATTTTCCCTTTAATGCTACTAATCAGTGTGGGTGGTGTCGCTGCACTTATCGTTCCAACGCTACTACTGGATTACCATCACTTCTGGCCTGATAACAGCATCGATTTCATCTTGATTTTGATTTATGGAGTAGTCATGCAGTGCTTTGCCTGGGGACTGATTGCTTATGCTGTACCGTTACTGTCCTTGACACTGACTGGATTATTACTATTAAGTGAACCCGTTGCCGCTTTGCTAATCGATTACTTTTTACTGCATAAACCCATCAACGCTATTCAATGGGCTGGTACCGCCCTAACTTTGATTGCGATCTATTTAGGATCCCTACACCCTGCACCAGTACAGAAAAAAACAGCTTAGTCATTCCACCACAGCAGCAATTTCGGTAAAATTATTGCAGTAGCTCATCTGCCACCGACATCGTTTTATGCGCATCGTTCATTGAGATTGCAAAAGCGGTGGCAGACAGAAAATTAATGAAAAAGGAAATAAAATGAATATCCTGCCCCCAAACCACAACGGCACAGGCTTACGCATTGGCATCGTGCAGGCACGTTTTACCAATCCCATTGGAACCCAACTGGTTAAGTCATGTACTGAGCGGCTGCAAAAACTGGGGGTAAGCGCCAACGATATCACTTTAGCCACCGTACCCGGTGCACTGGAAATCCCTTTAATTTTACAAAGTATGGCTCGAAGCCGTCAGTATGATGCTTTAGTAGCTATTGGCGTCGTGATCCGCGGTGAAACCTATCATTTCGAACTTGTTGCCAATGAAGCAGCGGCGGGCGTTTCCCGCATCAGTTTGCAAGAGCATATTCCGATTGCTAACGCCATTTTAACCACTGAAAACGATGCTCAGGCCATTGCCCGCATGTTTAATAAAGGCAGTGAAGCCGCTGTTGTTGCGGTTGAAATGGCCAATCTATTGAAAACCCAAAACCAATTAGCTTAAAGGACATTATATCTATGTCAATGATTACCCCGCGCCGTCGTGCCCGTCAGTTTGCGGTGCAGGCGCTGTATCAAGCGCAATTAAATAAAGATGAATCCGCCGTGATTATTGCGCAAAATATTCGCGATAATGAACATTTTTCCAAAGCGGATGAAGAGTTATTTAATCAAATATTTTTTGGTGCCTATAATAATCAGCGCGAATACATGAAGCGCATTCGTCCCCTATTGGATCGTCATGAAGATGAACTTAATGCAGTAGAACGCGCTGTATTACTTATGGCCTGCCATGAGTTATCGTCCATGCCACAAACTCCCCATCCGGTAATCATCAATGAGGCCATTGAAATTACCAAAACATTTGGCGGTACTGATGGTTATAAATTTATCAATGGTATTTTAGATAAACTGTCTGCTGAGATACGCAGCTAATTTAAACACCACAAATCCAATGTAAATCAAACCGATATATCAATTCAGGTATATCGGTTTTTTGATATTCATCCATACCTGCCCAGCCCGCATGATATTTCTCAACATTAAAAATTCAATATCAGCTTCCTTGGCAGCCATCTTGAATCTAGTTTAGGGAATTTTGGCACAACCAAATGCCGATTAATTTTCATCTTTTTTTTGTGATTTCATCCATAGCACTATTAGGTATGAGATCACGCCAACCATAAGCTGACTGGTGCCCTATTCTGCTTCTTAACATCTCCATTTTGAGGACAGATTAAGGGGTTGTACTGATAGGACAAATAGATTGAATTTGATCTGTCCATTATCTAGCTGCGAAAAAAAATCTTTAGTTTTTTTACTCTGTGCCCAACAAACCATTTGCAGTCAAATCGATATACCGCCATCATTATTGCTATGAAGATCAAAAGGTAGACACAAATTCATTGCAAAACTGCAATAAACGGATCAATAAAGAGGAAAAAATGATTTTCAGATCTTACTGATTTGAAAAAATCATAGCAATTTTGCCAATAATCTCGCCTGAATGCTCACACAGATTAGATCAGAGTTATACCAAAATATACGCAAAGTGGACATCGAGATCGAATGACAGTTAGATGAATAATGAACTAAAAATCATCATATTCGTTAAATAATAAAAAATCAATTCGAGATACTATGTAAGAGAATATTGAGTTATATTAATATTAATTTACTTTTAATAACTATTTTTAATAAAGTATGCTATGATGATTTGAAGAAAAATATAATTCCTTCCAGCTTAGATATGCAAGATAATCCAAAATTGCGCCAAACCGCGATTCAATCAAATTCACTATTGACTAAGAGTGGTGTTACGGTACAACTGGCATCCCCTTGGCGCCGAATAGTCGCATATAGCATTAATTGTGCTCTGTATTATTTAATTCTTTTTATAGGGATTCAAATTTTTAATCAGTCTAATAAATTAAATGAATATGGTAATGATTACCCTTTACAGGTTTGGTTTTTGTCTGACTTTGGCGATTATAAACCGATTAATGATTTGGGAAATTTGATTTTTCTGGATGATATCTATAATCCAACCTTACTTTTAATCTATATTGTAGTGCCGATTCTATTGTTCAGACTGGTACAAACCATCCTGATGAGCAAAAAAGGACAGTCAATTGGCAAATTGATAATGGGTATCAAAGTCATCAATTATAATGGAAAGAAAGCGGGATTTGCACGACTTGTTTTAGTTCGGGAAGTGATCTTTAGTTGTCTAATCTCTATGCTACTCTATAATAAATTCTTTTCAATCAATTATTTTAAAAGAATAATCAATGAGATATTTTATACAAACTTTTTTTCTTCAAGTGATTTACTTTATTATAAATTATATTTAAAACTGATGAATTGCATCGACCCTATAGTTATTATTTGTGTCATTATGCTGTTTATAGCGAGAAGCAATCGTCGGACACTACAAGACTATTTTGCCGGCACCATCGTGGTTAAAGCAACAAAACCGCAAAGCTAAAGATATTCTACCTACCCTTAATTAATTATTCTGTAAGCGATCTCCTTTCACGCCATGAAACAGCTATACAGAGATTGTATGAGCTACTGCTCATTGTAAATAGTTATGATAATATATAGGCATAGTTTGTTAATTTTTATCTGAATTGGTTATTTTCGGCAAGGTGGTACCCTGGCTTAATAAGTTGCTCTAGGCATAGGTTGGTGGTTGAGAGTTAAACCTTGCCCAGTATTCGATCACCAATTAAAAAATTTTATTTTTACTCGTTTTGAAGGCATCACTATTTAATTACTATCTACAATCTTACTCGTTTAAATTTTAAACTTAGTGGTATTCACTTTGGTAGTCACTGTTATGCTTGGCGTGAAATTATGGCGATGCGAACTATTTTATATCTTTTGCAATGAATTCGTTATTCAAAAATGTTTTTAGCCACTATAGGCATGATTAATTAACGCTTTGAAGTAAAAATTTAATCACCCATATACTTGATAACCTAACATTAAGGGCTAGTTATGCGTTTGGCAAATAAGTTGGTTTGGTTGTTCAGAAAAATTTTAATCGTCCTTTTAGCTGGACATATTGCACTTATTTACGCCAGCAATGCTGATATTGTGCAAGGCGCTAAAGCGCAACTGGGTAAAACCCTTTATTACGATCCAAGTTATGTGGTTTTAAGCTATCCTGGCGGAGATGTGAAGATTGACCGCGGTGTTTGCTCTGATGTGGTTATACGGGCATTCAGACAGAGTCACATTGATTTACAAAAAGCTGTTCATGAGGATATGAAAGCCAATTTTAAACAATATCCTCAAATCTGGGGCTTAAAGACGACAGATAGCAATATTGATCACCGACGAGTACCGAATTTGGAAAAATGGTTTCAACGTCAAGGTAAAGCACTAGCCATTACTCATAATGGTCAGGATTATTTGCCAGGAGATATCGTATCTTGGCGATTGGATAACGGTTTAGCACATATTGGCATTGTTAGTAATAAAAAAACCGGAACGATTCCATGGATTGTGCATAATATCGGACAAGGCGCCAAAGAAGAGAATGTATTATTTCAGTGGCGAATTGTTGGGCATTACCGTTATTATAATCAGTAATAAACATTTATCATATTTAATTCCCCGAAGTAAGCATAGTATTTTTCTTTATTTTCTGGATGTTTTAAAGCATTCATTTTATTTAGGTGAAATATTTCAACATTGATCTATTAGACCTTGGTTGCAAGGGAATTTTTTTACATGAGCTGGTTACGGCAGGAAAAGATGACTAAAAATTTTGCTTTGGAAATAGAAAAACTTCATACTTTAGATACGTCTAAAAGTAACAATGCTGTTGACTATACTTTGGCTACACCCTCTCAACGAATTGCAGCAGTGGTATTAAACCTGATCATTCTGGCTGTTGTTGCATTTTTTAGCTTTTGGTTGGTAGCTTTGATCAAATCAATGGTTTTAAACAATCCGCATAAATCTAGATCTATTGTCTATTCCTTTTTGCTGCTAACTACTTTAGTTTATCTGTGTATTCAGATTATTCAGATAACCAAGACAGGACAGTCATTAGGAAAAAAAATAATGCGCATAAAAGTGATTAAACCTAATGGTAAAGAGCCCAGCTTTATAAATTATTTTTTATTACGCGAATTATGTTGTTTTTGTTTAGTTATCTTTTTTCCGGTTTTTATATTTATTGTTTCGATACTTTTTGATATCGACTTGTCACTTAAATCAAGTATTTTGATTGTTGGTTTTATCTTTTTTTCAAGCAGTTTGATTATGCTTTTTTTAAAAAATTCCAAACAGCGTACCATGCAAGACTTGATAGCGCGTACCATAGTCATTCAAACGCCAAAATAAAATAAAAACGTGCCTCAATAGCTGCGTTTTCATTTCTCTGATATACCTAATTGATTCGATTGAAAAAACTCAATTTATTGCAATAGGCGCAGTAAACATGAGTATATTGATCATCTGAACATAAACGAGTTTAAGTGAACGCCCCTCATCAAACACCTCACTATTGGTCTGGGTGTTGATGGTTTGTTTAAGATTTTAATTGTTTTACCAGTCAAAATGTCGGGAAAAACATCTCTACATTTGCCAATAATGTTTTAAAGAAAAAAACCCTTTTTATTGATCATTGAGCAATATTAAGCTTTAAATGCATGGCCGTAATCTTTTTTCTAGATAAATATGATCAAATGTTTTGACTAAAGATAAGTTAGCGCAATTTATCTCAATGCAAGATTGTGCTTCAGTTTTACAAATCATGTGGAATAAATTTGCCTATGATTACGGTATTCAGTAACAAAAAACGACAATTTTTAGGATATTTTCGCGAGCAAATTCACCAGCTCAGTTTTAGCTAAGATGCTGAATCTTAGTTTTAATCATGGCGAAAGATTCAAATTATTCACCGTTCAGTTGCCTAAGTGGCGCGATTTACGCTATATGGGTGCAATTTAATATTTCTTACTCTATCAATTACGCGTACACTTAACGTTTGTTTGGTTAATCTTTACACCCTTAATCAAGCTACCAGCATTAACTGCTTAACGTTTTTTTTGGATTCAGTTTTTTTACAGAATAAAATTTATATCAGGAACCCCATATGCCACAATATCGTTCACAAACTTCTACTCATGGGCGAAATATGGCCGGTGCACGTGCACTTTGGCGTGCAACCGGTGTAGGTGAAAATGATTTCGGTAAGCCGATTATTGCTATTGCCAATTCATTTACACAGTTTGTACCCGGACACGTTCATTTACATAATATTGGTCAGTTGGTTGCGCGTGAAATAGAACAAGCCGGTGGCATTGCAAAGGAATTCAATACCATTGCAGTGGATGATGGTATTGCGATGGGACACGAAGGGATGCTGTATAGTTTACCTTCGCGCGATTTGATTGCGGATAGTGTGGAATATATGGTCAATGCCCATTGTGCTGATGCACTGATCTGTATATCAAACTGTGAC
This sequence comes from uncultured Neisseriaceae bacterium, assembly GCA_945267035.1. GTDB lineage: Bacteria > Pseudomonadota > Gammaproteobacteria > Burkholderiales > Neisseriaceae > Snodgrassella. Next base: position 9,705 of record CALYOS010000043.1, read on the forward strand.
AAAATTACCCCAGGCATGCTAATGGCATCGATGCGTCTGAATATTCCGACAATATTTGTATCCGGCGGTCCCATGGAAGCGGGCAAGATCATCGCAACCAGTGGCGGCGTGGAAACCATGCGCAAGCTGGATTTAATCGACGCAATGATTGAGGCAGGTAATGATAAGATCAGTGACGAAACCGTGGCCATGGTAGAACGCAGCGCCTGCCCTACTTGCGGATCCTGCTCCGGTATGTTTACTGCAAATTCGATGAATTGTTTAACCGAAGCATTAGGTTTATCTTTACCGGGTAATGGTTCTTTGCTGGCTACGCATGCTATGCGTAAAGAATTATTTTTGCAAGCAGGCCGTCTCATCGTTAGTTTGGCTAAGCGTTATTATGAACAGGACGATGCCAGCGTACTACCACGCAGTATTGCCACTAAGGCTGCTTTTAATAATGCCATGAGTCTAGATATAGCCATGGGTGGGTCAACCAATACGGTATTGCATCTACTGGCCGCTGCTACTGAAGCCGGGGTTAATTTCAAAATGGCGGATATTGATAAGCTCAGCAGACACGTACCCTGTTTATGTAAAGTGGCACCGGCAACGCAGAAATATCATATGGAAGATGTGCATCGTGCTGGCGGGGTGATGGCTATTTTAGCCGAGTTGAATCGCGCTGGTCTCTTGGATACTTCCGTGCACACGGTACACATGCCTACCTTAGGCGAAGCGATTGCACATTGGGACATTAGCAATCCTGACAATCAAGAGGCACAACAACGTTATCAAGCTGCTCCTGGAGGAGTAAGAACCACGGAGCCATTTTCACAAAATCAAGTCTGGTCTTCGTTGGATCTGGATCGTGCACAAGGCTGTATTCGTGATCAACAACATGCCTATTCACAGGACGGCGGTTTGGCCGTGTTATTCGGTAATTTAGCTGAACGAGGTTGTGTCGTTAAAACCGCCGGTGTGGATGACAGTATTTTAAAATTTACCGGTCGCGCACGGGTATTTGAAAGTCAGGATGAGGCAGTAGAAGCCATTCTGGGTAATCAGATTGAAGCCGGAGATGTGGTTATTATCCGCTATGAAGGACCAAAAGGTGGCCCGGGAATGCAAGAAATGCTGTATCCAACGAGTTACTTAAAATCTAAGGGACTGGGTAAGGCCTGTGCACTGCTCACCGATGGGCGTTTTTCAGGTGGCACATCCGGTCTTTCCATCGGTCATGCTTCTCCTGAAGCGGCTGAAGGCGGCAACATTGGTCTGGTACATGAAGGCGACACCATTGAAATTGATATTCCTGAACGACGCATCCATCTGGTGGTGTCTGATGCTGAGTTACAGCAACGTCGTGCAGAAATGGAAAGCCGTGGAGCACGAGCATGGAAGCCACAGGCACGTCAACGCCATGTATCAGTGGCACTGCGCGCCTATGCTGCCATGACAACCAGTGCCGATACCGGTGCTGTGCGTGATGTTACTCAGGTTGAACGTCAAGATTAAAATTTCTGAATATTTTCATACCGCTGTTCTACTACATCTGCAGTAGAACAGTTTTTTTATGCAAAAATAAAATCTTTAATTGCATGCAAATACTTATACTATTCATTGATGCTTTATTTGCATAAAAATGCCACAAAAAGATTTGAGCTGGATAGAGGTGGTTGCAAAGTGATGGTAATGCTGAGTCTTTATCTGGCAAAAATCTTAAATCAGGCTCAGGTGATGATTTAAACTGTTAAACTTAACATGTCTAACCAACAGACATCGGCATAAGCCATGGGTGATAACTAAAATCTGTTTGGGGCTATCCACTTGTTAAAATCTTTCGGCTGCAATGTGTGTCAGTATCGATCTCATCACTGGTCTGGATTAAATAAAGAACCTTAATTGGTTGTATTATTCGATAGTTTGATCCATTGCCAAATTGTCCTGCTCGTTCATTTTCTGCTAATGCTCAAGGTTAGTTAAATGGACAGTAGCAATAGATAGATCATAAGGCGCGAAGTTTAAAAGGCACATAAGAAATTTAACTTTTGCGCTTTTAATGGTATTGTGATGATACTTTTTACTGAGAATCTTACTTTAACCCGCTTACCTCTGCCTATTTTGCCATGTCTGACCAATTTCATTTTCCTTTTGCTGTCAGTGCTAACACCTTATCCAAATTAGCTAAACTGAATATCCGCAATATTTGGGATCTGGCTTTACATCTGCCGTTACGTTATGAAGACGAGACACACATCACACCCATCGCTGACGCTCAAATCGGCATACCAGTACAAATTGAAGCCACCGTCATTCAACAGCAGATTCAATTTCGACCACGCCGGCAATTGGTGGTGCAAGTTAAAGATGTGTCCGGACATGTGCTGCATCTACGTTTTATTCACTTTTATCCAACTCAGCAAAAGCAATTGGCAGAAGGAAATGTTATCCGTGCGCTTGGAGAAATCCGCCATGGTTTTTTTGGGGATGAAATGGTGCACCCTAAAATTCGCACCGATATTGAAAAAGGCCTATCAGAAAGTTTAACCCCAGTCTATCCCACCGTTAATGGTTTAAACCAACCTACTTTGCGTCGTCTGATTGAAACTGCGTTAAAAAATTTGCCTGCTGATGACACTTTGCCAGAAACATTATTAACCCAATTGCAATTACCGCCACTGTTGGAAAGCTTACATTTTCTACACTCTCCACCGCCGCAATATACCCCACGTGATTTACATGAGGGCACGTTACCCGCCTGGCAACGACTTAAATTCGATGAGTTGCTGGCACAACAATTATCCATGCGATTGGCTCGGCAGCAACGGCTAAACGGTCATGCCTCTGCATTAATTGGAGATGGGCACATCATACAGTCATTATTAGCCAATCTGGGTTTTGAATTGACTCTGGCCCAACAGCGAGCTTTTAACGAGATTAAACAGGATATGGCGCAGAGTCATCCGATGCATCGTTTACTTCAAGGCGACGTTGGCAGTGGAAAAACCATTGTCTGCGCGCTGGCAGCAGCGGTTGCCCTCGAAGCAGGCTTTCAGGTTGCCGTCATGGCGCCTACAGAAATTCTGGCAGAACAGCATTATCTAAAATTCCAGCAATGGTTTGCTCCTTTGGGTATACAGATTGCTTGGTTATCCGGCAGCATGCGCAAGAAAGCAAAAGACGAAACCAAGGCTTTGCTGGCTAATGGAACGGCACAGTTGGCTATTGGCACACATGCCTTATTTCAAGAAGATGTGCAATTTAATCAGCTGGGGCTGGTCATCGTGGATGAACAGCATCGCTTCGGTGTCGCCCAGCGGTTAGCATTAAAAAATAAAGGGGAGGATGTGCACCAGCTGATGATGTCAGCCACACCGATTCCACGCACGCTGGCGATGAGTTTTTTTGCCGATTTAGATGTATCCGTAATAGATGAATTGCCACCAGGACGAACACCCATTGTGACTCGTCTGGTCAACAGCAGCCGACGGCAGGAAGTTGAAAAGCTGGTCAGACATACCTGCGCTCAAGGCAGACAAGTCTATTGGGTTTGTCCTTTGATTGAAGAATCAGAGGTATTGCAACTGCAAACGGCGGTGGATACTGTTGCCCAGCTGCAAGAATCTTTACCTGAACTCAAAATCGGTTTGATTCACGGGCGAATGAAACCAGCCGAAAAAGCAGCGGTGATGTCTTCATTTGTACAAGGTGAAATCCAAGTATTGGTGGCAACCACAGTGATTGAAGTTGGTGTTGATGTACCTAATGCCAGTCTAATGGTCATTGAACACGCTGAACGAATGGGGTTAGCGCAATTACATCAACTGCGAGGTCGCGTTGGACGAGGAGCCGCAGCCAGCCGCTGCGTACTGCTATTTAGTGAACCTTTGGGTGACATTGCTAAGGCTAGATTAAAAGTAATTTATGAAAATACCGACGGCTTTGAAATCGCACGTCAGGACTTACACATTCGTGGACCGGGCGAGTTCTTGGGCGCACGACAAAGCGGCGTGCCGATGCTGCGATTTGCTAATCTGGAAGAAGATTTGCCTTTACTGGAAAAAGCCCGTGATCTAGCCCCGATTTTGATCGCGCAACAACCCGAGGTAGTCAAAAAGCATCTGGAACGTTGGTTGTCTCAACGCGCTGCTTATCTGGGCGTGTAGGCAGATTCTAATGACTTATCTACGCTGGATGAACCCAAAATAAAAAAACCTGTCTGATATACAGACAGGTTTTAAGAATCTGGTACGCCCACGGGGAATCGAACCCCGGTTACCGCCGTGAAAGGGCGATGTCCTAACCGCTAGACGATGGGCGCAGCGACTTGATGGTGCACCCGGAGCGATTCGAACGCCCGACCCTCTGGTTCGTAGCCAGATACTCTATCCAACTGAGCTACGGGTGCATTGCTTTCGATCTCGTTAAAGAGTCACCGAAAATCAAGAAGCGCGATGATACGCAATTTATTGCAGCTTGGCAAGTAGTAAATCAATATTTAAGGTGCAATTCAAACTTATTTATTGTTTTATATAACTATTTAGCAACATCACCGATTTGATTTATAACATACCAATACCTGATACTTCTCGGGCTAGCCGCGCTGCCGTGTTGTCAGTCATACCACCGATAAAATCAAGTATTTTCATATATGCCTGATATAAACTGTCCTCTTTATTGAGCTTTTGTTCTTTTAATAAAGAAAGTGCCAACTCTTGTCGTCGACTGACAGCAGGTGCTGTAATAAAGGCATGGACTGCAGGTACCAAAATATTCAGTATTGAAGCCAGACATGGAAATGTGGCTATTTCCGTGATCAACTTGCTTTCATGGCGAAAAATGCGTGTCCGCGCCAATTCTTTAGCTTCATTTAATGCATCATTGACATCTGGGCTGGCCAAAGCCAACAGATCTTTACCCTGAAAAGTCCCTCGTAATAAATCCCGATGGTGGGTAATAAAAGTTTGCGCAATATTCTCTACCGCCCGACCTATCGCCACACCCCGCAGCCGTGCACACCGTTCCCGGCTACTAAACGATTGCCATGCATACTCAGGATTAGTCAGTTTGGAAAGAATTTTTTCTACTTCATCAACATGAAGTAACTCAAGTTCAACCGCATCTTCTAAGTCCAGCAAGGCATAACAGATATCATCTGCTGCTTCCATTAAGTATGACAAAGGATGACGTACCCAGTGATTTTCACCGATTTGCGCTAAACCCAACTCCGCTGCAACGGCTCGGATAATAGGTAATTCAGACTGGTAAATATTAAATTTATCTTCTCGGTGAGTGGCAGAACTCGTCCATGGATATTTTAGTAGCGCACCGATTACCGCTGCCGTCAGACGCATGCCGCCATCATTTTGGTACATTTCCAATGTGGTGACCAAGCGGAGGCTGTGGGCATTGCCTTCATAGGTTTCTATATCGTGGCGTTCTGCAGGGGTTAAGTCTTGTAGATAAATATTGTGCTGAGGATCACGAAACCAGTCACGCAGCGCATCTTCGCCTGTGTGACCAAAAGGCGGATTACCGAAATCATGGGCCAGACAAGCCACCTGCACAACAGCACCGATATCAGCCGGATGATTACCAGGTGGTAGAAAGCCCCCTTTATTGAGCATAACCCCTACTCTATTGCCTAAACTGCGCCCCACACTGGCCACTTCAACACTATGGGTTAAGCGATTATGCGTATGATCATGGGTGGCGAACGGATGTACCTGTGTTTTACGCGCCAGCCGACGAAAGCCACTGGAAAATACCACACGATCATAATCAATGTGAAAATCGGTACGTAACGCCTCTGCCCCCTCTTCGCTGGAAGCGGTTACTGTGGGAAGGATTTGCCCGTTTTCCGGCTTAAAACGCTGGGTACTGAGTAAATTTTCCCACTGCATACAATCAGATTTGGTTTTATTCATGCCAATATGTGAACAGCCTCATGCACCTTACTGATTTTGCTGGTAGCAATCCAGATAACACTTATCGATGCTAATAAGCCTAATTCAACTCATTCTTTCTGTAGGTATTATGCGTATCAAATGATAACATAGCCATGTTGATGCGTTAATCAAAAATGATTTTTCCATTCGCGTAAACAACTCAAAACAGCCATGGGCTGATTAACTTCTGCCCTCGGCAAGCCATGTTGCATCACTGCTGCTTTTACTTGTGGCTGCTGCAACCGCAAAAATGGGTTTACTAAGCGTTCATGGGCGAGCGTAACCGGTAAAGTTGGTAGAGAACTTGCATCATGCAGAGCTTGCCTAATGGCCTGATTATCTGGTTCTACAGTTTGGGCAAAGCGTAAATTAGCTGCGGTATATTCATGTGCCGGATACAACCATGTTGATGCCGGCAAATTGTTTAGTCGCTGCAAACTATGATAAAGCTGCGTCATGGTACCGGTAAAAACTCGTCCACAGCCTGCACTAAACAGCGTGTCACCACAAAAAACCCGCAATAATTGACTGGCATCTGTTAATAAATAAGCCAAATGATCTGCTGTATGCCCTGGGATGTGCCAGATCCGCACAGGATAGTCAAAAAAGTTGAATTGACTCCCTTCTGCCACAACCTTATTGACTCCATGCCAATCTGCAGCGCCCAAGACATGGCACTGTGGATATGCTTGGCACAATTTGGCTACACCACCTATGTGGTCTGCATGGGCGTGGGTGAGCCAAATAGCCGTTAAAGTCAATTGATGGGTTGCCAGATACGTCAACACCGGTTCAGCTTGTCCCGGATCTACCACAATCGCCTGATTTTCATGTTGCCATAACCAAATGTAATTATCTACAAAGGCTTTTAGTGGAAAAATTTGCAGCATAGATGGTGCCCTCAACGGTGTAACACACCAGTATTATAAGGCAATCAGAGTTTTTTGCTGCGTGGATTGAATGAGTTATTAGTGCTGCGTATACCTCATTCTTTTCCATTCTTCTAATCCATTTCCTAGTAAAGCAAATGTTCGGTTGACTATTGCTTTACTGGGTAATAATCGAGTCCTTTGATATTATTTTTCTTTAAAAGTTGGTATAGCTTTTGCGATACAAAAACTTCTTTATAATTGGCACAACCTGAGCCAAAATTTTCTTGCGATACAAAAAAATCAAAATTTCCCGGATGATTTTCAAAAGATGGAAAAAATCCTTGATTATTTAAATGAAACCTAGTCATTTCCCACTCTGGGATATGTATTTTCTCATCTATATTATTATCATTTATATTTAATTTAGATGAGGATATTCCCTGTGGTAACAATTGAACTACTGTAACTAGAGGTTTTTCATTACCATACTCAATGACACTTTTGCTTTGTATATTCAGTGGTTTAAATATATTTTCATAAATTGAAGGTGTAGTAAAAAATGTATCTTCAAGCCAATAGATTGTTCCTATACCCTTTTTATTCCATTTAGGTTCGCTTAATAGTGAGATATTTCCAATTTGCTTCCCTCTAATAATTCCAAAATTTTCACTTTTTTTTGTTATTTCAAATACGTTCTTTAAATAAGGAAAAACATTAAAAGGAAATTTTTCCAATTCATCATTTCCGTCTAAATCTTCTGGTTGAGGATATCCCAAAATTTTACTAGACCTAATTGATAAATAATCGGCATTAATTCTTTCATTTTCTGAAAATTCTGTTTTGGCAACAGTTATATAATTTTTATAGTTGCTTCCGAATATGGATAGAAGTTGCTCGTTCATTTGGTCATGTTCATAGAAGGTAAAAGCATCACATCCCACATCGACATAAATATTGCTAGTTTTTAATTTAGAAACTTCTTTGAAGGAAAAATTTTTAAAAAATCGATATTTTATTCTCATTATTTAAATACCTCTTGGATAGACTTTTTTTCCTCTTGCCATGACTTGCATTTTAACTCGCTATTTTTTAATCAACATAGCGAAAGCGTATTTGCTCGTGAGATCTTCAACTTTTGGTGTACCGCCTATAGAACATATTTAAACCATACAAAAATCAATTGCCATCATAATCGTTTCTGCTTATTTACCTTCTCAATCTTATTCAAAAACTAAATTACCTTCTTCATTCATCTCTTGTTCAATAACATTGAAATATCGTCAATTTTACAACACCTTATCTTGCCTATTTCTGCCAACCTTATCATTGCTTATGCCCT
>CALYOS010000044.1 GCA_945267035.1 uncultured Neisseriaceae bacterium
GAAATAAATGCAGCCAGTCTTGAATGATAAAATGGATGCGCTCAGGGTAGCTGTGACATGGCAAAATCGGTTGTTGCGCCTTTCAGAGTAGGCAACTCGTCGATAACGGGAAGATTGGCTGCGCATAAACCAAATGCTGAAAAAAGCAACTTTAATGTGGACGCCGCAACTGAATTTCATAGCTAAATCATCCATTGAAAAAAAATTCTGCAGCAAGCTATTAAAATGTAGAGCAGATTATTCTATATCATGATAAATGGATATCATTACCTTTAAAGCATCTGTATTACAGCAAAGATGAATCATTATTGTTGCCATAGCCGATAAACATCATCCATGGCTATAGCAAAATGATATTTTGCTCTAATCATTCTTTCATGTGATAGGTATAAAATGCTTTTCAATTTTCAATAGCAAATCATGCTTTTATGCTCAATTTAATTCTAGAAAATTTCCGTGAATCTGCATTTATTCGTTTTTGACCATCATATTGCGTGAATAAATCAGCAATAGATGTTTCATTAATAGATAATTTGCTATCGGCTATTTTTATCCAACCATAACTTATCAATGTTATCTAAAAGATAACATTATGCAATATTGTCTATATCTTTCTTAGATCAGATTTGCACTTTGATTGATGTTTAGCTGTAAAATGATTCATGTTTGCATTGAAAACGCCCCAAGCATGGTTGAGGCAAACGGATCAATTTTGCAGCGGATGCAATAGGGTCAGGCCAATACTGACCACCAAAAAACGCGACCGATAATATTAATTTCCTCCAAGCTTGCCTCTTCATCAGCATATTCAGCTGAATTAAAACTTTGAATAAGAAGCTTATTGCCTGGTCTTTTTTTCAGAATTTTAATCCGCAAAAGACCGTCATGATTAATCGCATAAATTTTGCCATCTCTGATTAGAGTATCGTCTGTATTGATACCAATGGTGCTGCCATCAGGTATAACGGGGCTCATGCTGTCTCCATCCGCCGTGACACAAACCACATGAGCTGGATTAATGCTGTGTTTTTTTAGGGTTGAGCGGGCAAAACGTAATCTGAAACCATTGTAGTCTTCAATATTGTCAGCAAAACCAGTGCCAGCCGATAAGCAGATATCTTTATAAAACGGTACTTCTACTTCATCCTCTTCTATTGGTGTCGAGTTATCCCATACTTCCATCGTGCCCAAAAAAACCGCATTAGCTTCGGTGAGCTTTTTGTGTTCCTGATCCATCCAGCCCTTGGGTTTATTCATGGCAGTTTCAAGCTTTGCAGCCATAATAGCACCGATATTTTTGGCTTTGCCGTTTTGAACGGGGGTGCGATTAATGATTTGATATAAGTAACTTGGTTGCTTATAGCCAGCCTTTTTGGATAGCTCAGTGACTCCACCAGCTTCAGTAACCAATAATTTCAAATTTTCGAGCCTGATTTCGGAAGTGAGTTTCATATAAGTACTCTTTTGTGCAATTAGGTAATACTGTACCGCAAAAAGAATACAAAAACAATTGCCAAAAGATAATAAATTAGATACAATAAAGTTATCTAATAGAAAATATAAAATTTTATAGATAATTAAAGGTTCTTAAATTGTTATTTAGATAAAGTTTTGGAGAAATGGAGGGAAAACTTTATTAGCTCAAATTGTTGCTTTCATCGTCCAGCATCTGATTATCTTTGCAAAAAATGATGAGTGGAATGTAAAAGTTACTTTGAGCAAGGCGTGGATTGTTTATACAAAACTATAAATGTGAACGTTACCAGCTTAGGTGGTTAGGACTGGTATGTCATAGAAAGGTGAAAAAATGTCTGTAGATATATTAGAAGAGTTAATTGAGACCAATAAAATAGATCAGGAAGAAGCTTGTAAACATTTATGGGTAATGGTGATTATCCACGCCTTGCAGGAAGCAAATGAGGCGATTATTCAATCGCAAAATAAAGAACAGACTATTGCAAGAGAAATGGCGTATTTCCGCAGTCGGGATTTTCAGCTTGTTTGTGCTCTGGCGGATATTTATATAGACCTGAACCTAATCGAAGAAAAATTACGTTTAGGTAAAAAATGGGGAACATCTAAAGCCGAGTGCCATGAAGAATTAAGTCAAGCCACTCTTTTAGATTGAAATAGTGAGCTATATAAATGCTTATATCATAATTTAACCATGAGTAAAAGCTCGAGCAGTAGCAGTTATAAAGCAATGATCACCCTAGTTAACTATGCTTAACAGATATCAATTGTTATATTAACAAAATGACATAATATGCTAATGAGATTTTTATTGAAAAGTTGCCACTGTCTGCAACATCAATATTGCTTCTGACCATGGTAGAAAGATGAATCTATAAAGCGTGATAAAGCAGATATTCAACTTAAAACAGCAAATTTAGAATGTTCGGTAGTTATCGAATGATCATACAAATCAATAATGCTGCTGCAAGTGAGAAAGCGTCCAGTCTGGGGCAAAGGGTAGGCCGGACTATGAAAACAATTTTAATTAGAAATTAGAAAGAGTGAAGAGAATGAGCACAGTTTATCCATCTAATTTTATTGATACCGCTGAAGATGTGTTAAAGACATATGAAAGGGCGATGCGTGACCGAAAACGGCAAGGACATTGTTTGAGTGCAGAATGGCGCTATAAGCATGATAAACAAGTCAAACCAAGAGCGTTTGTGCTGCGTTATCGCGCCGAAGTCTTCGATATGGTAAAAGATGTGCTCAGCATCATGGCAACAAGTGATCGAGAAATATTCGCTATTTTACGCGTGGAATATGCTTATACCAGTCCATATTTTAAAAAATCCAGTCGCGCAGCCACCCAGAAAAATCAGCGGGCACGACGCAACAGTGCAAACTGGTATCGCGATGTGGAACGCGCATTGATGATTTTCTGGCGATACATGCAGCAACACCAAGATTTTGAAAAATATTTCAAAAATATAGCTTGACAGCCCTTTTTTGTATATTAAACTAATATTAACACTACAGGTATGCTTCCCTTTAAAAGCACCAGTTATTTGCCTTTCATAAATTGGCAGCGTTGTGCTGACCATAAGAAAGGCAAAATAAAATTAGCGACATCAGTGCATAATTTTTAAAACTCATTATTTATATTTTAGTAATAAATTTCTTCAACCCGTCAGATAATTGGCGGGTTTTTTTGTATCCACTGCCAGAACATATGCCAAAAATCTCAAAATTGTAAGTCTGACATTTAAATGACATTGTTTGACGAGAATGATTTTATGTATCTGTCAATGTTACTTTGTTAAGCATGAGAAAGGAAAAATATGACATAAACATCTTATAACCTGAATTGGTAATATTAATGACTCTATTGATATGAATAATTTAACCCGTCCTTAACTGGCGGGATTTTTTTTGGGTAGGGTAAATGACTAAGGCTAAATTAATGTGTCTAGCATGATATCAAGGTCATATAGATACGTTCTGGGATGGTTTTCAAGGCAATAGAGGATAGTAGGGTAATGCAATCATTTGTTGTCTTTTGTAGGCCTTTGATCTTACCTGATGCATTTTTACATTAGTGGTAACACAAGGAGTCTAAATGAAATATAAAAAAGCACAAGGACGCTTTAAAAAGACGCTGTTAAGTTTATGTACAGCGGCAATACTTGCCAGTCCATTGGCATTTGCAGATAGTTTTACGGTGGACAGGTTAAGTCTTTTTATCAATGATGGCACATCCACATACGAGGATCGTCGCTTAAATCAAGAAAAAATTAATCTTCCTTCTAATTTAAGTTCTACTTTTAGCCAAAGCACAGGAGCTCATGGAGAATCTATTTGGCGCTGGCAAATCAAAAACACCGGTAGATCAACTTTTAACAATTTGCGTCTCACTGGTCTGATTGATTTGGATATTGATGCTCAAAACAATACTTTTTTTAATGAGCATGGTGAATTACTTAGTCTTGATGTACCACAAGGTTATCTTGCTCCAGACCGTTGGGAGGTAGGTGAACCTGGTTATTTTAAAGGCGATCTGGTCCATCGTGCAGCTAAAGGAAACTTACAAAATCGTTCAGACCTCACGTCTAATAACCCTGATGACCCTTCTATGGCTTTATCCCTTCCTCTGGATCGTCTCTATGCAGGTGAAGCAGTGGAAGTGACTGCGGTTTTAGGCGATAAAAATTTAAAGAATGGTCTGTTGCAAACTGATGGGGTGAGTTTAAAAGACTATCCGAATGTATTTCAGTTTTATGCAAAAAAAATATTTGATCCATATGGTGTTATCGGTATTTCCCAAAACTCTTTAATCACAACCGGTACTCTAGTTAATGATGCTGGTGAAGTGTGGATGTGGGGCTTTAGAAATTCGGGACAACAGGGTAATGGATCCCGTTCCTGGGCCAGTAACGCTGCTCCAGAAAAGGTAAAAGGACTGCAAAACATTAAGTTTGTTACCGGTGGAGCTTATCACCTTTTAGCTTTGTCTCGAGATGGTGATCTTTATGGCTGGGGACAAAGTGGTTATGGCGAAACAGGCTGTCAGCCTACTACCAGTATTTATGTTGCCTCACCCTGTAAAGTGCTTGGCGATATTACCCAAGTAGGCGTTGGAGAATATTTTTCGGTTGCTCTGGATAACCAAGGACAAGTATGGACCTTTGGACATAATTTGTATGGTCAGTTAGGTAATGGAGAACGCAAAAACAGTCAAAAACCGGTGGCAGTCAATCTAAATGGTGAAAAAGCCCGTTTGATTGGTGGCGCCTATGAAGGTGCTTTTGCTGTAACGGAAGAAGGACATGTTTGGGCATGGGGAGACAACGAAGCCAGCGGTTTAGGTTTTCAGGGATCAAAGTATGGTGTGCAAAGCATTGTTCGTACGCCCACACGAGTACCTAATCTAGAGCCTTACGCCAAACAAATCGTGTATATCGCCGGAGGTAATGGTTGGGGTGAAGCGTTATTGGATGATGGAACGGTAATCGGTTGGGGATTACATGCCTCTTTGGGGATTGGAGTGCGCAAAACGAATATCTCATCTCCTGAACCTGTGGTCATCATGAAAAACGTCAAACAGTTATTTGCTCGTTATGTGGGTTCTTTTGCCTTAACTCACGATGGTGAAATTTATACATGGGGACAAACTGGTGGCAGTGCATTTCCAATGATTTACGGCGATAAAGCAACGCTGCGTGCGAATACACATGGCAAAGTAGTGGCCATTGGTGGTGGCAAAGAGCATCTGTTTTATCGAAGTGATGATGGCAATCTTTATGGGGTTGGTTATAACGACCTTTATAAAATTAACCAGTCTAAATGCTGTGCGCCGGTGGTTGATTGGCCTGGTGTGAAAATCACAGTTGATAAGTAATTAACAGGAAAAATAAAAGCGAGAATCATGAAACGATACGATAAAAAATACGATCATCTCTCAAAGCCGAAGCCCAAAAAAAATCGGATGTTGATGAAAGATAGATTTAAAAAAAGCGTTTGTTCCTTCGTCGTGGCTTCGATCACTATGTCATCAATGGTGCCTACGGCCAATGCCATTTATTTGAATGGTGACTTTGAGAATGGTGACTTTAGCCACTGGACAGAAGGGTTTGGTTATAACCCAGGATTAAAGGGCTCTCCTCCGTTTACCCATAAAGATATTAAAATAAATCGTGGTGGAAAGAGAATTCTAAATATGGTAGGTGCCACATCTGATCCTAGAGCACCGCATTTAACTTTACCGCGACAAGGGAATTATACAGCTAAGGTTAACGATGAATTTAATGGAGCACATCTTAACCATATCAGCCAAAAAGCGAGTATTACTGAGGAAGACCGCGACCCATCTGATGGCAAATTACATGTGCGTTTTAATTATGCTGCGGTATTGGAAGATCCTGGCCACATTGCCAATAACCAACCTTATTTCCATGTACAACTCAAAGATTTAACCACTGATGAAATTCTCTATGAAGATTTTGCCTATTCCAACCAGCCTGGCAGAGAATTCTACACCACCATCACTTATGGAAACGATGGATCAAACAGTATTTGGCGATCAACTCCATTTATTGATGTGGATATAGAAGTACCTGATACCAAGGTTGGACACGAACTTGAAGTACGCGTGATTGGCGCTCAATGCGCTCAAACTGGACATGGTGGTTATGTGTATGTCGATGCGTTTGGTGCCCATAAAATATCACCACAAACATCTTGTATCACCAACCTTGAAGCGCGTCCTAAGCCAGGCAAAGTTCAGCTTACATGGGATGATATTGGGGTAGAAAAATACCGTGTCTATCGCTCAACCGCCTACGACGGACCTTATGTACTTCTAGGTGAAACCAAGTCTAATTATTCAACTTGGCTGGATGACACAGTAAGCAATGAACAAAGTTATTTTTATACGATTCATCCTGTTGATGCAGAAGGTGTTGAAATTTGTTCGTCAGGTAAAGTGATTTCCGTTGTTCCAGAACACTTAGATCCTGATAAAGAACTGAATCGCCCTCCTTACTTTACTACTAAGCCTAAATTGGGTGGGGATATTAGGGCGCCTTACAGTTACCAACCTGTGGTTGAAGATGCAGATGGTGATGTACTTAAATACCGTTTGCTGGAAGCACCTACCTCAATGACCATTGATGAAAACACAGGTGAAATTAAGTGGGCACCTAAGAATATAGGCGTTTACAGTGTCAATATCGAGGTAGAGGATACCGCTGGCCATAAGGTGACACAACCTTATCATATTACGGTTGTGGATGGAAATTTACCGCCAAAAATTACCAATCAAATTCCGCATCGAATTCCAGCAGAGACTTATTTTTCCCATCAAATCGCCGTAACGGATCCTGAAGGGGAAGCCATCACCTATAGTTTGCAAAGCCAAGCATCGGGTATGAAAATAACTGCTGGAGGAAGAATTTACTGGTCTAAACCTTTACCTGGACGCTATCCTGTAACGGTTGTGGTATCAGATCCACATGGCGCTAAAGATAAACAAAGTCTGGTGTTGGTGGTAACCAGCAAGCCTGAGTTTGTGAGTACACCGGTGATCAACGCAACAGTCAATAGCCCTTATCAATACCAAGCTAAGGCTTTTGATGTGGATGGTGATGCACTGACCTATGCGTTGTTAAAAGCGCCTAGTGGCATGAGCATTGATGCAAAAACCGGAGTCATTACCTGGACACCAGCCGCAGAAGGCATCGAGCAGGTAATTGTGGAAGTGACCGATGCAGATAATAATAAAGTTAAGCAAACCTATCAGGTTAAAGTAAGTGCTGAAGCTAACCATATTCCTGTCATCACCAGTTCACCGGTTACTTATAGCCCTATTAATGCAAAATATCAGTATAACCTAACGGCAACCGATGCTGATGGCGATTATCTGGAGTGGTCATTGCTGGATGCGCCAGACCATATGGAAATCAATGCTAGCACAGGGGCATTAATATGGAAAAATACCGAAGCCGGTGCCCATAAAGTTGTAGTACAAGTCAGTGATCGCCGCAGCGGGTTAGCCAAACAAGAGTTTACCTTACGTGTGGGCGAGGATGCCAATCATGCACCACAAATCACCAGCATTCCTAATACCATCAGTAATCTGGGCGCAGCTTATAGCTACCAGCTCATTGCTAAAGATGAAGATGGTGATGCATTGAAATTCAGTCTGACTGAAGGACCAAAAGGTTCAAGTGTTGACGCCAATGGTTTATTTAGTTGGGCTAAACCAGTGCTTGGTGAACATCAGATCAAACTGAGAGTCAATGATGGCTTGGCTTGGGTAGAACAGCATTACACCTTGCACATTGTGGATGCTGATACACCGATACTAAATAATCCTCCAAGCATCACCAGTACACCAACCACATTAGGTGTGGTCAACGAAGCTTATCAGTATCAGATGGTGGCAACCGATCCTGATGGCGATCACTTAACCTATACCTTGGTTAAAGGACCAAAAGGGGCTAGCCTCGATGCCAATGGTTTGTTTACTTGGGCTAAGCCTAGTCTTGGCGAACATATTGTCAAACTAGCGGTCAGCGATGGCAAAGCACAAATGGAGCAAAGCTTTACTTTAGTGATCACCGACAAACCAGTCATCAATATGCCACCACAGATCGTGAGCGATCCAGCTAAAGATGCAGTGATTGATCAATCCTTCAATTATCAGCTTGTGGCTACTGATCCTGATGGAGACTTACTGATCTATGGCATGGAAGAAGGTCCAAAAGGGGCAAGCATAGATTCTAGTGGATTGTTTGTGTGGGAAAAACCAGTACAGGGTTCACATCCAGTGAAACTGATAGTGAGTGATGGTTTTCATCAGGTTACTCAAAGCTTCACCATCAATGTGACTTCCACCCCTCCAAGTAATTTAGCCCCTAGTATTACCAGCGTACCCAAATCACGTACCACAGTAGGAGAAAAATATACTTATCAGATACAGGCAACCGACCCTGAAAACGATGTGCTCACCTACAAATTAGTTGAAGGACCAGCTGGTGTAACTATAGATGCCAATGGTTTACTGGTTTGGGACAAACCTGCCTTAGGCGAATATACCATCAAACTGGAAGTGAGTGATGGAAGCAACCTGGTTTATCAAAGCTACCAACTGCAAGTAGTGCAAAGTGCAGTCAATAACCAGCCACCTAAAATCACCAGTATCCCTGTTACCCAATGGACTGAAAATCAGCCCTACAGCTACCCAGTGCTAGCCGTAGATCCGGATGGTGACCAACTTACCTATACCTTAGTAAAAGGTCCGGCTGGAATGGCTTTTGATCGCGATGGTATTTTAAACTGGCAAAAACCTGTTTTGGGTAACCACGAAATTGTTATACAGGTCGAAGACGGCAGATCCTACTATCAGCAACAATTTAAACTGAATGTAAATAAACCAACCGCCATCGGTACCGACACATTCAGCATAGATATGTCTGCCGATCCGCATATAGTGGCTCCTGGTGAAAATGTTTCAGTCAATATCGTTTTAGAGGGAGGCAAAAAACCTTATACGGTCAAATCTCTGACCTTAGATGGTAAGACTGTAGCCGTAAGCGGGCAAACCGCAAAGGTTAGCAGTACAGACATTGGATTGCATACCTTAGTTGCAACTGTGGAAGATGCTAACGGGGTAAAATTAACCAAAGAAGCATCATTCATCGTTAAAGATGTGGCGGATACCATACCGCCAGTAGTGGAAATTTCTGCTCCAGCGAGTTCCAATAATATCGGAGTAGCCGAAGTAACGACCATTACAGATATTGTGGGTACTGCTTCAGATGCCAATATTGCAGAATATCAGCTGTTTATTTCACCTGCTTCAGAAAACAACTGGACATCCATAGCCAAAGGGACCAGCTCAGTGGTAAATGCCAAATTAGGCAACATCAATCCACAAATCATGGCAAATGGATTGTATGATTTATTACTGGTTGCAACTGATAATGGCGGTAATAAGTCTAGTGCCGAAATCAGCGTGATAATCTCAGGTGAACAAAAAGTTGGGCAGTTCTCCTTAAGCTTTTTGGATCTGGATATTGATATAGGCAACTTACCCTTACGCCTAACCCGAACCTATGATACCCGCCGTCAACATGAAAAGCTGGACTTTGGTCATGGCTGGAGCGTGGATTATCAGGATGTCAAAATTCAGACCAATGGTGTACCCGGACAAGATTGGGATCTTGAACAAACAGGTTCAGGTTTGAATCAAAAATTCTGCCCACGTCCTGTTGGTTCCCGTATAGCAACCATACGTTTACCTGATGGCAAAATGGAACGCTTCAAAATTGGCGTTACTCCAGATTGTAATACCTGGATGCAACAACTGAAAGGTAACTTCTTCCAGATTAAATTTGAACCGATGGAGGGCACCACTTCAACATTGGAAGCGACAGATGTAGGCGATTTGCGCGTCCACGGTGGCAATTTGTTCGATTACTGGAATCTGGATAAAGTCGATCCACAGTCTTTCAAACTGACCACGCGAGACGGCACCGTATACCATCTGGATAAATCCTTTGGTATTAAACAGATTCAGGATCGCTTTGGCAACACCTTGAACTATACCAAAAACGGTATAACCCACTCAAATGGTGCTAGCCTGATCTTTACCAGAGATTCCATGGGTCGCATCACCCAGGTTGAGAGCCCAGATAAACGCGTATTGCATTATTCCTATGATAATGATGGCAATCTGGCTGTCAGTACAGATACACAAGGAGGTAATACCAAATTCACCTACCATCAAGCACCGTCGCAACGTCATCAACTGGACGAGATCATCGCACCTAATGGCAAGCGGGTCTTTAAGGCTGAGTTTGATGATAAAGGGTATTTGATTGGTCAAACCGATGGAGAAGGCTTTAAAGTTAATCTGGATCATGACATTGACAACAAAACCGATTCCGTCACAGACCGTAATGGCAATACCACCGTGTATATCTATGATGACACAGGCAATATCATCGAAGAAAAAGATGCCTTGGGTAACATCACCAAGTACACCTATGACCAACATGGTAATGAACTCACCGTAACTGATGCCTTGGGTAACACAACCACACGCGAATACAATCGTTATGGTGAAGTGACTAAAGAAACCAATGCGCTAGGCTTCTCCACCGAATCTGCTTATAACGAAGATGGTAACATAACCGTTAGCAAGGATGAATTAGGCCGAGAAACCAAACACACCTACGAAAAAGGCACAGGTGCCTTAACGGCGATTGTCAATGCATTGGGTCAAACCACCCGTATTGGCTATACCGTAAAAGGTGATTTAGCTACCATCAGCGATCCTTTAGGTAATAAAACCAGCTATAGCTATATCGACATCGGTGGTAAACGCTTAATGTCGTCACAAACCGATGCTGCTGGTAACAAAACCGAATATGAGTATGACGCCAAAGGCAATCAGACAGCGGTTAAACAGCGCGTCATCATCGATGGTAAAGCGACAGAAATCATCACCCGTTCAACCTATGATGATAAAGGTAACGTGCTCACCCAGACTGACGAAAACGACAAAGTCACCAAATTTGAATACGACAAGCTGGATCAACTAATCAAAATTATTGAACCAAACAAGCGTGTCACCGTATTTAAGTACGATAGCAACGGCAATCAGGTAGAAATGATTTCACCTGATGGACGCAAAGAACTGACAGAGTTTGATGGTAATGGTAATGAACTGAAATCTTGCATCGCTGGAGTTTGTACCGAAACCGTTTACGATGCTCGGAATTTGCCTACCGAAGTCAAAGATGCATTAGGTAACATTACCAAAACCGAGTACGACGCCAACGGCCAAGCAGTTAAAACAACCGATGCCAGAGGTAACAGTACCAGCATGGTATACGATGCCATAGGTCGATTGATTGAACAAAAAAATGCCTTAGGTAATACAGTCAAAAGTCAATATAATGCAGTAGGTAATCTCGAACATTCAATTGATGCTTTGGGTTATGTCACTGAGCATATATACAATGATATTAATCAGCTAATCCAAACTGTGTTACCGAATGGCAGCACCATCAAATATGCCTACGATGCAGCCGGCCGAAAAACCGCGATTATAGATGCTGAAAATGCCAAAACCCAATTTAACTATGATGCGATAGGTCAGCTTTATCAGGTTATTGATGCACTAAACCACAAGACCAACTATGGTTATGACAGCCGCGGCAGCCTAATCTTGCAAACCGATGCCAATAACCATGTAACCAGATTTGGCTATAACAAGACTCGGCAGCGTTCACATCGGATCTTACCATTAGGACAGAAAGAAAATTGGTCTTATAACCAACTGGGTCAGCTGGAAAAACATACTGATTTTAACAGTAAAACCAGTACTTACCAGTACAACAACAGCAATCAGCTGGAAAAAGCAGATTACGCTGATGGTCGAACTATTCGCTATGAATACGACCAACATGGCTATACCACCAAAGTAACAGATAGCAGCAGTGGAGATTTACTGTATAAGCCCGATCTATTAGGTCATACACTGGAATTGACAACCCCAACAGGTCAACTTGCCTATACATGGGATGCTAATGGCAACAAAACCAGCCAGCGTATCAATAACAGTTCAGGCATACAGTATCGCTATGATGCCATGAATCGCATCGAAAGCATCACCGCAGTTGATGGTAGCGTCACCAGCTTTAACTATGATGCCAATGGCAATCGTACCCAAATTGTCAGAGCCAACGGCACAAGCAGCCATTACAGCTATAACGAAACCAATCAGCTCACATCCCTGATTCACCGTGATGCAAACAACAACATATTGGCAAGCTTTAAATATAGCCTGGATAAAAACGGCAGACGAACACAAGCCATAGAAAGCATCAATGGCAAACAACGTACCGTTAACTATAGCTATGACGCAACAGGCAAACTGCTGGAAGAGAAAATCACCGAAGGAGATAACACAACCCTTACCAGCTATACCTATGATGCGATGGGCAACCGCCTAAGCAAAACACATAACGGTGTAACAACAACCTATACCTACAACGCCAACGACCAATTGGTCAGCGAAGAGACAGCAGGTGTAGAAACCAAATATCAATGGGATGCTAATGGCAACTTAATTGGCAAAACCACAGACCAAGGAGAGATTAAATATACATGGAATAGCAACAACAAACTCATTACCATAAATGACCAAATCACCAACACCAAAATTACCTACCAATATGACGGTCTGAACAACCGTATAGGTAAAGTAACCGAAAAAAATGGAGATAAAATTGAAACCCAATACCTGATCGATAGTGAGCGTCCTTATAGCGAAATCGTACTGGAAAAAACCAGAACCAATCAGGGAGCTTGGCGCGAAACCATATATCTGCATACACCAGAAGGTGTAGGTGACCTAATCACCCAAGATCCAACGGGGCAAGTAAACTATCTCTACCAAGATGGTCAAGGCTCAACCCGATTGATCACCGATGATCAAGGTAAGCTACAAACCAGCTATGATTATGATGCCTTTGGCAATGCACTCAATACAGCCCAGCCAAACAGCACAATTAATCATCGATACGTGGGCGAATATCTAGATGAAGACAGCGGCTTTTATCACCTAAGAGCGAGAGATTATGACCCAAAAATAGGGCGGTTTATTAGTAGGGACAGTTTCGAAGGGTTAAAGAACAATCCTATTACACTGAATCCATATTTGTATGCTAATAGTGACCCTGTGAATGGTGTTGATCCTAGCGGGCATTTCGGGTTAATAAATATTCAAATGGATATGATGAGCTCTATTTCATCGCTGAGTACCCGGATTACCTACTTTATGAATCTATATGATAAAGTACAAGCTGTAGCTGGATTTATTGAACTTATTACGGGCGCCAACCAAATAATGGGCATGATACATGGATTATCTGCGAATGATTTTGCGATAAATGGTCATCCTAGTAATTTAAAGCCATCAGAAAGGGTAGATTTTAAACAGGCGTTGGAAAACTTCACTTATAATTTACCAGGAGCTGTTGCCAGAGGGTTACCAGACTGGGTACCTGGATATAGAGTAACCCAAAATAAAGGAGGGAAATTAAAAGGCTTACTACTTTACATGCCAATGTTTATCGAACAAAAAAGCATGACTGAAAGAGCTGTAGCAACGGGAGCCAAAATCAGATTTGGTAAAGAGAAAGTACCTATTAAATTGGTTTTTGGTGCCAAAAATGGCGCCAACGGTCAGTTATTTGGTATAGGCATGGAGATGAAAAATTTGCGTCAACTAGTTAGAATGGATCATCATTCACCAGCAGCAAACCATGGCGGAGATGAAGGTGTTAAAGAAAATGAGCTAAGTTACTGGGTGGATGGAGATTTTCATTACCATGTGATGGTGTGGAATCCAAAATCCAAAAACCCAAAAAAGCGTAAAAAATAAAATTAAATATTTGCTATGCTATAGCAGTATTAAGGATGGTAGTCTCATTTAAGACATAAAATCCAAAGTACTGCTATAGTCTCAATATCTACTTTATATAAAAAAATTTTTATTATACCCAGTAAAATTTATTTTTACTGGGTTTTTTTATTTCTAACGTATATAGGTAGAAATATGTTTCGATATTTATAGCGTGTGGATTTTCATCTAGCAAAATTTATTTATATAAGACCAAGTTCACAAAAACCAGATAAGGTGGCATACTATATAAAAGGTAAATATAATTAAAACGTAGACAAAAAGAGCGGAATAAACCAATGAAAAATAATGTGGCGAGTAGAAAACAACCTGATTTTTGGGATATGGAACCATATTATAATCTTTCATTTATGTGTATGAATCCGAGAAATCAGCTCAAATATTTTTATATTAATCGGTTTGCAGCCGTTACAAGAGAAGAATATTTAAAATATTACTGGTTATATGCCGACGATACATACAATATGGAGATAATTAATCCTATTTATCAATTGTATATTTCGATTTATGAAAGAAATTTTGGAATGTTTAAGTTGCTTTCTGGTGAAAATCCGAAGATTGACTATTCCGCAGATGAAGATATAGAGGACTTATATTACGATTTATTGGGAGACGAAGACTTCTTTGAAGAATTTGAAGAAAAAATTGAACTACATACCACAATAGAAGATTTTTTAAATGGTAAAATGTGGAAAGAATTAAGAAGACGTTGTAGAGTATTTTTAAAAAAGACCAATTTACCGATATGGCAAAAATTCGAAAAACCAATACAGTTTTCATTATTTCATTATCCAATCAATTTTGAAGTGTATGCACCTTTTCCTTATTGGAGTCGCTATAAAGTATATGATAAAGAAACCTGGAGAATATTAAAAAGAAAATATGAGCTACTCTACAAAGATGCACATCTTAATTTTTAAGTCATTTAAATTACCAGCGTGTAAAATTTTTTGAGGATTGCTCATTTCAGTAGCAGTCTATAATGTGATGAGATCTTGTTAGGTCTAGAGCATAGATGGTATATAGGCAGGCTTTCATATCTTAATTAACTATATTGAATAAACCATTTACATAGTTGTAATAAAAACAGAAGACATAAAGCCTGATGCGTTTACATAATGAGTTAAAATTGAATATAATCAATATGCTTACAAAAGGAAAGAAACAAATCAATGAAAATGACGTGGCTAGTAGAAAACATATAAATTTTTTGGATATTGAACCATGCATATAACTATATGCATGAAAACCAGAAATAAACAAAGTATAATGCCATCGATAAGCATCGATTATTTGATCCTAAGAGGATCATTATCACTGCTAATTAAGAAAATAAGCTTTTCAGTCGAGATATCCGGAGAAAACCATCATCAGATCACTTTTGACATTAAAATTGAATGTTACAAGGAGGCATAAATGGATAAGACATTGATTGAAAGTACTGGGTTAGTATGGCATAAAAGGAGTTTATATGGTGCATTTTCTGTCTTGAAAGCTTTATACCAAGAAAGTAAAAAATTTTGTATTTTGTTTGAAACAACGGATAAACGTTTCCCTTATGTTTACGCTAGACCTGAATATATTATTTCGTGGTTTCCAGAATTTAAAGATTTGATTTCTCCAGATAAGCCAGATTATGAAATAGTACAAAAATTTAATTATGGTCAAAATAGAGAATTTACCTTAATCAGCTCCATTAATGACAGTATGCTTTTGACTGTCGCGCTGTCATTTTGTTCTGCACTTCCATGGCATACCTTTCTTTTTTCTGATCTACCAGATAATACTTGGCTAGAAAAATATCTACAGGATTTATATCAAAGTAATAATCTAACTTCCGTAACATTAAAACATTGGCAAACACTATTAAATAATTTCAAATTTTCTTCATTTGCCTTATTGCCAGATTGGGACATATTTGCAGATATTTTATTGATATCAAAAAATGAAAAATTGTTTAACACATTGATGGCTATTGAACCAAATCTTAACCGTTGGAAGAGTGTAACAATGGATATGTTTACGCCAGATTAACCTGCAAAAATTAATGGTTTGAATGGTTAAAAAAGATATAAACAGAATTCCTATATTGGCATTAGCATGATTCCACCATCTAATGTCTGGCTCCCATAAGAATAAATATTTCACATGAGTTTAATTGAACGATTATATCAGCAAATAGACATATTACGGCAAATGAAGTTAGCAGCTTAGTACAAAGGCTTAACCAATTTTACTTGAATGTAGCTGAAGGAACAATTAGACAGAATTACACATATCATTAATAATCAATTATAAAAGTTTAATAACGTAAGAATTTTAATTCTCATTATGATATAAGGTTAAATGGTAATAAATATTATTATTTTGAATGAAACTGTTATTTTAGAGAAATTCATTATGATTGAATTCAGTGTATACTCTATTTATAAATTTTTTTTATACTCAGTTAAAATAATTATTTTTATAGTTTATATATTTAAGACATATAAAACTATAATAACCCCCAACACTTAGTCGTATAAGCTATTTATTTAGCTAAAATTAATGATAATAAACTAGGTTCACAAAACCTTAATGAGGTGGCATACTATATACAGGGTAAATATAATTAAAATATGTACAAAAGGAGCGGAATAAATCCATGAAAAATAATGTGGCGAGTAGCAAGCAACCTGATTTTTTTGATATGGAACCATATTATATTCTTTCATTTATGTGTATGAATCCGAGAAATCAGCTCAAATATTTTTATATTAATCGGTTTGCAGCTGTTACAAAAGAAGAACATTTAAAATATCATTGGTTGTATGCCGACGACACATACAATCTGGAGATAATAAATCCTATTTATCAATTAATTATTTCATTTAATGAAACAAAAATAGGAATGTTTGATTTACTTTCACAAGAAAATTCGAAGATTGACTATTCCACAGATGAAGATATAGAGGACTTATATTACGATTTATTGGGAGACTATGAATTTTTGGATGAATTTGAAAAAAAAATTGAAATTCATACCACTATAGAAGATTTTTTAAATGGTAAAGAGTGGAAAGAATTAAGAAGACGGTGTAGAACCTTTTTAAATAAGGTCAATTTACCGATATGGCAAAAATTCGAAAAACCGATCCAGTTTTCACAATTTTATTATCCAATCAATTTTGAAGTGTATACACCTTTGCCTTACTGGAGTTACTATAAAGTATATGATAAAGATACCTGGGATTTATTAAAAAGAAAATATGAGCTTCTCTACAAAGATGCGCATCTTAATTTTTGAGTCATTTAAATTCCCAGCGTGTAAAATTATATCTTAATTAACTATATTGAATGAACCATCTATTTAGTTATTATGAAAGATAGAAGGCATAAAACCAGATGCATTTACATACTGAGTTAAGGTTGAATATAATCAATATGTTTACAAAAAAAGAAGCAAATCAATGAAGATGACGTAGCTAGTAGAAAACATATAAATTTTTGGATATTAAACTATGCATATAATTACATGAAATCCGGAAATAAAATAAGTATAATGCCATCGATAAGCATCGATTATTTGATCCTAAGAGCATCATTATCACTGCTAATTAAGAAAATAAGCTTTTCAGTCGA
>CALYOS010000045.1 GCA_945267035.1 uncultured Neisseriaceae bacterium
CCTCGTGAACTTCATCAAAGTTGGGATCATCTGGTATTAGATTTTAATGATCCTTGGTGGAACAACCACTTTCCACCCAATGGCTATGGTTGTCAATGTCGTGTTCGGGGGCGAACTAAAGGTGATTTAAAAAGAATGGGAAAAAATCAACCTGACAAAGCACCAACAATAAATTGGGTTGATAAAGTTATTGGTGAAAATAGTGGTAATCCTAGAATTGTAAGAGTACCTGAGGGCATTGATCCAAGTTTTGAACATATTCCCGGACAATCTCGACTTGATAATTTTGTACCAAATCCATTAGATACAGATCCAACTTTAAAACGAGGTTTACCATCAAGCAAAGCAACTGATGAATGGCCAGCAATCCGTGAAGTCAGCAAAAATAGACTGTTAGAAAAAGGCTTAACTGAAGAAGATTATGCCAATATTTTCTTAAATGAATTTGGCGCAACGTTAACTAAGCCAGCTATATTTAAAGATGTAGCCGGTGATGCATTAGTAATCGGTAAACAGCTTTTCACTGTTAGCAAAACTGGTGAACTGAAAGTTACAAAACGTGGTCGTGAGCAATTTTTGTTATTACTAGCTGATTCATTAAAACTACCGGATGAGATTTGGACGAGAATGGAATACTTTGATCATCTACAAAA
Source organism: uncultured Neisseriaceae bacterium (assembly GCA_945267035.1). GTDB lineage: Bacteria > Pseudomonadota > Gammaproteobacteria > Burkholderiales > Neisseriaceae > Snodgrassella. The sequence goes on from CALYOS010000045.1 coordinate 654, forward strand.
ATCGGTGGTTCGCCGTCGCTATATCTCACGTTTTATGATTGATGGCGAACTTCAGCCCATGCTAGCGGTTTTTGAAGTTGGTGATGATGGTTGGCTTGGTGTAACAACATTTGCGCCAGATACCCCTGAGTATCTAGAACAACTGCGCGTTGGTGTTCGAGTCTTTAAACGTAAATAAAACAAAACCCAATCACCGCCACGATTGGGTCGCTCGCTGTACGTGGGATTCGAGGCTTTGGCGGAAGCTGCCCGTACATACGATAAAACTAGTATAGGTGAAAAAATGACTGGCGTAAATATTGAGTTTAATATACAAGATGCTCTTGATACTATGCTTCATATTGAAGCAGCCATAGATGATATGTCTGGTTTATTTGATCACATGGGTGAAGTATTATTAGATATTCATGAAGCACGCTTTAATGCCCAAGAATCACCAGACGGTATACCTTGGCAAGCATTATCACCGTGGTATCAAGAATCTAAACCCAAACAAAAAGATAAAATTTTAACGCTAGATGGTAATCTAAGAAGTACGTTGCATTGGCAGATTGAAGGCAATACTTTGTTGTTTGGTACGAACTTAATCTATGGCGCTATCCATCAGTTCGGCGGTACAATTAAACCAGTTAGAAGCAACACATTAAATGTTGGTGGGCGTCCAGTAAAACACGTGGAAATTCCAGCGCGACCATGGCTGGGTATTAGCGCCCAAGATAAATTATTATTGGTTGATGTTGTGCGCGAACATTTTGGTTTTGCATAAAACGCAATATAACGCGTTTTGAGCAATTTTATAATAAAATGCTAATAAGTTTATGTATAAATGCTTTAATCAAGCCATAAATGCTTTATAATAAATTTTAGCGTACCTCTTATCTGATATTTTATTTTAATTTCTATTAAATCTCTCTCTAATAATTATCTGTCCTAGTTCAGATTACTATTTCCTCAAAATAGATCATGATGCTCTATATCAATTTATTGGAGCATTTTTATGACACTGATTCCTGTTTTTAAGCCTGGTACACACACTGCCGTCGATGGTAGAAAACTCACTTTTACTTTAGAGAACTGTATTGATTTAGCAGAAAGCTACGATCCAAGCGTGTCAGAAGCGCCTGCTGTCATCGGTCATCCAAAACTAACCGCACCTGCATACGCATGGGCAAAATCATTTGAAGTGAAAGATGGTTTAGTCTATGCCCAATTAGATCAGATTAATCCAGAATTTGCTGAAGCATATAACGCTGGCAGTTATAAAAAACGTTCTTTATCAATCTATTTACCGGATTCACCAGGTAATCCAAAACCTGGACATTATTATGCTAGGCATATCGGTTTTTTAGGTGCAGCAGCACCGGCTATTAAAGGCTTGCCTGATGCTAGTTTTGCTGAATCCGGCGGCGAACAAGGTGCCGCTGAGTTTTCTATGGCTGATGAAGAGTTTGATGAAAACTTGATTTCAATTTTATCAAACTTGCGTGACCTATTGATTGAGAAAGAAGGCATTGCTAGTGCTGACTTGTTTTTACCGCAATGGCGCCTTGAATCATTGCGTTCAATATCTGTTCAAAAACAAAAGGAGAAAGAAAAAATGCCACAACCTTTAGACGCTAGCTTTGCCGAACAACAAGCTGCAATTGACGCTAAAAATGCTGAACTAGCCAAACGTGAACAAGCATTACTAGAAAAAGAACAAACTAACAAACGGGCAGAATTTGCATCATTTGCTGATGAATTAGTTAAAGATGGGAAATTATTACCTGCTCATAAAACTACAGTCGTTGAAGTGTTTATTTCACTAGGCAATGAACCGATTTCATTTGCTGAAGGTGATGCAACTGTTAACAGTTCCCCTGTTGATTTAATCAAAAAAGTACTTTCAGAGCGTCCCGCTTTTATGAACTTTGCTGAAAAATCGGCTGCTAGTGATAGTGAAGATAACGTTGACAAACAAGATCCAAAAGTCATTGCTGATGCTGCCAAAGCCTATCAAAAAGAACAGGCAGACAAAGGCAATACAATTTCAATTAGCCAAGCCGTTACGCATGTAACCAAAGCTAAAAAGTAAGAGCATTAATTACAGGCTGATTATTAATGTCAGCATCATTTTAATTTTAACCAAAAGGTTTTTATATGAATATTCCAGGATTAACAGTAGCAAAAACCGCTGAAGGCGAAGTTAAACCACGCGTGATTGTCTGTCATGGTAGTGAAGATGGCCTAGCAAAAACAGCGATTGACGGTAACGCATTATTAATCGGTGTATCAACAATTGTTGGTGGTGGTAACGGTGAAGTGTTTGATGTTGTGCGCAGTGGGTTGGCACAAGTTTTTTATAGCGAAGCAATTGCAATTGGTGATCCAATCACAGCAAATGCCGATGGTCGAGCTAAAAAAGCGATGTCAGGTGATTTTATTATTGGCTATGCCGAAGTTGTGGGTGATGCCGATGAGTTAGGCACTATTTGGATTGCACCAAGCAAACAAGCTTAGCCTTTTATTTAACTAATGGTCTATGACCTTTAATAAACACGTTTTAATAAATAGGAGTTTTATATGCAACGCCCTTTTCCAGTCGAACCGCAGTTGACTGCAATTGCTATCGCTTACCGTAATAATAAGTTAATTGCCGATGAGGTTTTGCCCCGTGTGCCTGTTTCTAGCACATCATTTAAATGGCTTGAATTTGATTTTTCAGAGCGATTTACTTTGCCTAATACAAAAGTTGGTCGGACGTCACAACCGAATCAAGTTGAGTTTAGTGCCAAAGAAAAAGAAAGTTCAGTTGAAGATTGGGGACTCGATAGCCCTGTCCCTCAAGATGATATTGATACAGCCATTACAGGCTATAACCCACTGGGTCATGCCGTTGAGGCCACGACTGATTTAATTTTGTTAGATCGTGAGGTTAGAGCTGCAAATTTGCTTTTTAATGGTGCAAATTACAACAATAAACAAATATTAACTTCTGCTGAGCAATGGAATAATCCTGATAGTAACCCAGTAGCATTAATAACGGATGCATTTGATTCAATGGTTCAGCGTCCAAATATCGGCACACTAGGACGTCGAGTTGCCACAATATTACGTCGTCATCCAAAGATTGTTTCAGCATATCATGGAAATGCCGGTGAAAGTGGTTTAGTTCCTCTCGGATTTTTAGCTGACTTATTAGAGCTAGAGGACATTTATGTCGGTGATGCATTTTTAAATAGTGCAAAACCAGGTAAATCGCCGGCATTACTTCGTGCGTGGGGCAATAAAGCATCATTCACGGTACGCAATAAATTAGCAAATACTAAAGGTGGTGTGACGTTCGGTTATACAGCTCAATTTAAAGATCGTGTTTCGGGTTCGATTGTTGATCCTGATATCGGTTTACGGGGGGGTCAACGTGTTCGAGTCGGTGAATCGGTCAAAGAGCTAGTTGTGGCTAAAGATGCGGGCTATTTGTTTGAAAATGTTATTCCAGCAAACAGTTAATAATGTGAACAACAACCAACGGTAATTTATCGTTGGTTTGGGTAAAGATGATGAATATTCATTACATTACATTGCTAAATTTATCCGAACGTCCAGGACTCGTTGAGCTATCGCAATTAGTTGCTCAAGATGGTGAAATGCCCGTAGATGCTAATTTATTGGAAGTCATTATTAATGGTGGTGATGTTTCAAATTGGTTACCTGATGATGTTATTAATGCAAATCGAGCAATCTCACGCATTAATGAATCAATCGCTGATGCGCAAGCCGAGATAAACGGTTTTTTACGTCAACGCGGGCACAAACTACCATTAATTAAAGTACCACGTCTGTTAGCTGATTGGGCACGCATTATTGTTCGTTACAAATTACATCGCAATCGTGTTTCTGATGAAAAAAGCGATCCTATCGTGCGTGATTACAAACAAGTTCTGGGCTTTTTAAAAATGGTCGCTGAAGGTAAATATTCGCTTGGTATTGATGACTCTTTGCCTGTCGCAGGTGGTGTACCAAAACAGACTGGACCGGTAAGAGTATTTGATATGAACACGCTTAGGGATTTTGGACGATGAGCAGCGCACCGTTTGATATATCAGTCATTGCGGACAAACTCAAGTTATTACTGCAAGACAAAACCTTAGTGTTTGTCGGTACCAGTGCTGAATACAGCAAATTAACCGATTTAACATCGGCGCCAACACCAGCTGCTTATGTATTGCTAGGTAAAGAAACACCGAATGACAAACTTGTAGGAACACGACAGTCAGTAAGTGTTAATTTTGGTGTTGTGATTGTTGCACGTGATGCTTCATGTTTGGCAACCAATATTCAAAATGTTAAACAGCTTGCTAACCCTGTTATTGGCGCGATTCGTGATTTGTTAATTGGTAAAACAGTTCAGTTTATTGATGGAGTTCGTCCAGTCACTTGGGTTGGTGGGCAAACGTTAGGTTTTCAAAACGGCGTACTAGTGTGGATTGATTCATTTCAAACCCAACACTTCATTGGTAGCCGATAAAAGTTTAGGAGAAAGATATGTCAGATTTATTAATGAGTTTGCAAGGTACCATAAACCTTGCCACCCGTAATACCGCCAGTTCACCAGCCCGCCCTGGTGCATTTCGGCATGTCGGCACGGCAGATTCTTGCGAAATGGAACTCAGTGTTGAAACGGTAACACAAAATGAATCCTACACAGGACAACGCTTACAAGTCGGTGAATTAACACTGGGTAAAAGCGGCACGTTAAATCTGACGTTAAAAGATTGGTCAATCGAGAACATTGCGTTAGCGCTTTACGGTGAAAAGATTATTGTTGAGGCAGGTATTGTTACTGATGAAAAATTACCGGAAGGTTTAGTTGTCGGTGACCGCATAAAATTAGCCCATCCATTTGTTACAGATGTTGAGTTAAAAACGGCTGATGGAACAATTTTAATACCAGGTACTGATTATGAAATTGAATCAACATATGCCGGATTAATCAAATTATTAACCACGACGGCATTAGCTGCAACGGTAGATTATTCATATGCTAAAAAAGAGAGCCTAGGAATATTCACACGCCAACCACCTGAACGTTGGTTTATGTTAGATGGTATTAATACCGACCGCGAAGATGAACACATTATTGTGGAATTATTCCGGGTTAAATTTAATCCGATTTCGAATTTTTCGTTGCTACATAATGAAGGGTACGGTGAATTACCACTTACTGCTACGGTTTTGGCTGATATGAGTCAAAACAAGGATAGTTCGCTTGGTTATTTTGGCTCATACGTTCAAAAGGCGAAATAAATTTATTTTATTATGCGGTGATGTGTCACCGCTAATTATTCAACTATCTAATTTTATTAGCAGGTAAATAACATGGCAGAAAAAGTGACAGCAACAAAAGAAGAATCAAATGATTTAGCAACATTAATGCCAAATCGTGAAATCGTGCTAGCAGGAGAAACAATTACAGTACGTGAATATTCATTTAAAGATGCACTAACAATCGGTAACGAAATTGACCAGTTCGTTACATTAATCGTTACAGAAATGAACGGTACAAACAAAATCACTATTGAACAAGCCGACACAATTATTATGGGTAATTTAGAGTTGATTTATTCGTTAATCAGTACCTCTATTCAAAAACCGATTTCGTTTATTGAAGCGTTGTCATATGAAGATGGTTTACAACTACTTGATTGGTGGTGGGTTGTTAATTCTCGTTTTTTTATGAACGCGGTAACCCGCAAAATCATTCGGCAAAACGCTGCAAAACAGGCAAATCAGTAAGCTGGAGTGAGGTTTTCACACTATTAATTAAAAACGGACATGATCCACAGCAGTTACTGCATTACACGCAACGCCAATTACTGCTGTATTACGATGAATTAATTAAGTTACAAAATCGAGAACGAGCCAACCGAATTGAAGATATTTGTGTTGGGTTTAATGGCGGTAAACAAGTCAATAAGTTTGTAAAACAGTTACGCGGAGAGCAATAATAATGGCTAATAACGATATGAATATTGCAATGAAGTTCACGGCTGACGTGAATCGTGCTAAAAAAAATATTCATGAAGTGAGTGATGCAGTTAAAGATTCAGCAAAAACCATTCAAGAAGCAAACCGCAAAAACGCTGAAAGTTTCCAAAAATTATTTAATCAACAATCTGAGTCGTGGAAAAGAGTTCATATTGAATTTTTGTGGGATGATTACATTAAAGAGCAAGAAAAACTCGCTAAAGCACAAGAAGCAGCAGCAAAAGTTACTAAGGCTCATAAAAAAGAGGTTGAGAAGTTAAAATCTGGGTTGGATCAATTATTAGCAAGTATTGATCCAGCAACTAAAGGTTTAAGTCGATTAGATGCATTAGAAAGTAAACTGCGTCAATCAAAAAAAGCTGGCGTGATAGATAACGATACATTTGATGATTATCTCGGAAAAATCAATAATCAACGAGCAGCATTATCAACGGTAGACTCGCTGAATGAAAGCACCAAACGATTAGATTTAAATACTAAAGGTGCGCGTCGCAGCATTGCTAGTATGATCAGGCAATTGGCCAGCGGTAATTTTGCGTCAGCAGGAAATTCATTATTTAATATCGGCAATATGACTGGCCGATTACCTCCATTATTTAGTGCGGCCACTTTATCCGCTGTTGGTTTTCTAGGTTCAGCTTATGGAATCGCGAAGGTTTTATCTAATATTTCGTCAGAACAAGATCATTTCAATAAATCCCTGATTTCAACCAGCGGCTACGCAGGAACGACAACCAGCAGTCTGGAGCAAATGTCACAACGTATAGGTAAAATTAATCATAATTACAGTGAAACACGATCTATTATTGCAGAACTGACTGCGGCAGGTCAGTTATCAGCAGAATCAATTGAAAATATTGCTAAAGCGTCAGCTTATATGTCTGCCGTTACAGGAAAATCTGCCGAAGAAACTATTCAAAAATTTAATGGTATACAAGATTCTGTTACAAGTTGGTCTACTGAAGCAAATAAACAATATCATTTTTTAGATTTGGCAACTTATCAACACATTGCTGCATTGGAAGAACAAGAAAAAACTGAGGAAGCCATTGCGCTTGCGACAGGAAAATATGCAAACGAAATGGAAGTTAGCGCAAATAAAATGAAATCACAACTGAATTGGTTGGAATCTGCGTGGCGCAGCTTCAGAAACGGAATTACTGATCTGGGTGAAGGACTGAAAACAGAATTGAAGTTTAGTTTTGGGCTGGCAAATTTAGATGACGAAATTGGAAAATTAGAAAAAGCAAAAAATCGTGGTTTCTTCACTATTTATGGCGGTTCTGTACCGTGGAATGATTCGTCAGAAAAAGAATTACAAAATCTGTATGCTGAGCGAAATAAGTTAAATGCTGAAGCACAAAAAAAACGAGATGAAAATGTAATTAATGAAAAAGCTATCGCTGCTCAAAAAGAACTGGATGAATTACATAAACAAAATGCAACAGATGCTGAAAAACAAGCAAAAGCGGTTGATGAATTACGTAAAAAATATGCAGCGTTGTGGTCTGATGAAAAAGGTCGTAAAGATTTACAAGCACAGGGGGTAACTTCAAAAGACGGTAAATCATTTTCTGGTGGTCAATATGATAAAGATGTTAAAAATATTACTGACAAAGGTATTCTTGAATACAATAAAGGGGTTGAAAGATCACTAAAACTGACAACAGAATTGCAACGAGTGATGTATGAAATCAACAACGGAAAATATAAAAATGCATCACAAGCAGAAAAAGACAAAGCCATTGAACTGGCAAAACAAGTTGACGCGAAAAACGCAGCAAAACATAACAAAAAAACTGATTTTTCATTATCAAATGATAAAAACAATCTAGCACTACAGCAACAGTTAAATGAATTATTGTTAGGTACCAAAGCAAGTGATGATACTGTTGAACAATGGTATAACAATCTATTAGCCCAGTTTAAAAAGACTGGTAATAAAGAAGGCATCGATTTAATAGACAAAATTTTACCATTGAAAAAAGCTGAAGCGAATTTAAATGAAATCACAACAAAAATTCAGCAAGCACAATCACGTCAATCAACGAAAGAACAAAGTATTCAAGCACAAGTAACTAGTGGTTTAATTACACAAGTTGAAGCACAAAGCCAATTAGTCGATTTACACAAACAGACAGCGCAAGAACTTACAGAATATTTACCTACTCTGCAAGCTATGACTGAATTACCCGGACAAGCAGGCGAGAATGCACAGAAAGCACTTGCGACACTTCAGTTACAAATTGCAGAACTAAATAAAACTACTGATGCACTCACAAATGCATTTAAAAACGGATTGCAAAGTGGTATCCAAGGTAGTTTAGACAGTTTAGCTAAAGGCACATTTGAATTAAAAGATGCACTACAAAATCTAGCGCAAAGTATTTTATCGTCAATGGCGCAAGTAGCGACAAAAGGTTTAGCTGATATGGCAATGAATGGACTATCCAATTTAGGTAGTTCGTTATTTGGTGCTGCTACTGATGCAGCTGTTGATAATGCCGCAGCTGCTGCGTCAGCAGGACTAATGGAAACAGCTATTGCAACAAGTAGCGCAACTGGTGCAGGATTAATGGGTGAGTCAATATCGATGTCGGCAGGAATTGGTGCAGAAACGATTTCAGCATCCATGATTACTGCGGGTACAGCCGCAGGTGAAATTATTAGCGCGGCAATGATTACTGCGGCTAGTGCAAATGCAGGTAGTTCTGCCATGGGTGCAGCGGCAGTTGCCGCTGCTACTGGTGGTTATATTACCGGTGCCGGAACATCAACGTCTGACTCGATCCCTGCAAAACTATCTAATGGAGAATATGTCGTTAAAGCTGAATCCGTTAAAAAATATGGAGTTGATTATCTTCATGCAATCAACACGGGAAGATTGCATCGCTACGCCACCGGCGGTTTAGTTTCAAATGCCAGCAGTCCGAAGGCACCAAATATATCTGATGAAAATTCACCATCTCGCATAACAAATCAAGCTCAATCTGCTCCCGTAATTCAGCAAACACTTGTGCTTGATAGCGGTGAGATGATGAAGTCTGGTATTAGTTCTGTTGATGGTTCGAGAGCATTAATGACGTGGATTCATGCTAATGCACCAACGTTAAAGCAGGTGTTATCATGAAAAAAATTTTTTTATGGCAGGCTGAACCTGATTGGAATAATGGCATAACTGAAATACTGGAATGGAAAACTGATATTTTACAATCCTATTCAGGTGCAGAGCAACGCATAGCTCGGCGATTATCACCACGCCGAACTTTTGAATTTTCAATTCTAATTAATGGTAATGAACGTTCACGATTTGAAAATAGATTGGCGTTCGTAGGTGGTAATTCTTGGTATTTTCCTGTTTATACAGACGTCACTTATCTCGATGATGATGTTAATACAGGTGCAACAGTTCTGCCGTGTAACACAATTGGTCGTGATTTTGTAGTTGGCAATAAAGTGCTCATTCAAAGCGAGATTAACAATATTAATCAAACAGCATTACTAGAAGTCGCAGCTGTAAATGAAAATTCAATCACATTAGTTAATCCAGTTAAAACTCAGTTTTTTGCGGGAGCATATATTTATCCTGTTCGATTGGCTGTATTAACAGATATGCCAGAACTTACACGGCATAATGATGACCTATTAAGTGCGCAAATTCGTTTCCGAATTAGTGAGCATAACGCATTTAGTAACGATATTTCATTTTTGCCAACTTACCGACACTTTCCAGTACTCAATATTCAGCCTGATTGGTCTGAATCTCTCAAATGCCGATATGAGCGTGTTTTATTTGAATTAGACAACGGTTCAGGCATTCCAAAACGATTAGATACAGCAAAATTACCATTTTTTGTAACAGAATTTCGTTGGTTTCTGACAGAACGAAATGAGCAAATACAGTTGCGCAAACTATTTTATTATCTGAATGGCTGTCAAAAAAATATCTGGGTATCAAGCCACGCAAGCGATTTTAATGTCATAGCTGTTGATGGTCGCGTTCTCGAAGTTGAAAACACTGGATTTAATGAAATCGGTCTAATGCCTGGTCGACAAGATATTGTTATCAATTTATGTAATGGTAATGCGCTATATCGTCGCATTGAACTCGTTGCTGTAGTTTCTGATGAAATTGAACGTTTATTACTAAATGAATCAATTAATGTAAATGCTGAAGATATTTTGTCAGTTTCATTTTTAACACTGTGTAGATTAGATTCTGATTCTGTCAGCTGGGAACATGTAACTGATGCCGATGGTCTAGCCAATATAACTTGTAGTTTTCGAGGAGTTCGTGATGAGTTGGAATCAATTTGAGCATTCAACAAATAACGGTAAACCATTAACGTTATATGAATTTATTCGTAATGAACAAAAATATTATCGCTATACCAATGCTGATAGAAATATTGATTTTAATGGTGTGACGTGGATAAGTGAAGTAATCAGTAATACAGGACTCAGTATAGGCACCGGTAATAGTCTAGAAATTACATTGCCGTCAACGTCGAACGTAGTTCGTTTATTTCGTGGCGTACCGCCCACAAAACCCGTTGTAATCAAAATGTATCAGTTACATGAAAATGACAATGAATTTAAAGTTATCTGGGTCGGAAAAATCCAAGAAGTTAAACGAGAATCAATTGAAAAAGCAAAACTCATTACGGCGAGTGTTGCAAGTTCGTTTGAGCGAAGCGGCCTTCGATTGACCTATGGGCGTTCATGTCCCTATGCACTTTATGACCACAATTGCCAGATTCGACAAGAAAACTATAAAGCCGCGGATATCGAGATTATCGCTTTAGATGGAGCAAATATAACCGTCAATCTTTCTAATATAAATGATGGTTATTTTTCTGGTGGATACATGGAATTTTATATTGATGGTATTCAAGAACTGCGTGGATTGAAAGTACATTTTAATAATGTGATTGGTGTTCTTGGTGGTACTCAAGGGTTAAGTAAAGGGATGCGCGTTAATTTATATCCGGGATGTGATAAAACTATCAAAACGTGTAATGAGAAATTCAAAAATCATCTGAATTATGGTGGACAACCGCATATCCCTGGTATTTCACCGTTCACAATCGTCAAACTATTTTAGGAGAGACTTATGTGGTGGGCTGTCGCTAAATTTGTTGCTGTTATTGTTGCCAGTTATGTGATTGCACGTGTTACTGAGAAACAACCTAAAAGTAATCGTCCAACAGCGGCAACCGAAGATGATTGGAATATGCCGATACCTGATGAGGGTACACCACAATGTATCTTTTTTGGTGATTGTTGGACTGCGGATTGGTTTGTACTAGGTTACGGTAACTATCGTTATAGTGCAATTCGTAAGTAATTTTGGAGTATCCAATATGAAAATAACAATGGAACATATTAGAACTGGTGGCGGCTGTGCCTGGGGATTACGTGAATTTTTTAAACGTTACAATCTGGATCTCGATACATTTATTCGTGATGGATATATTGAAGAGGAAATATTGTTAAAAACAGGCGATGCATTAGCGTTACATATTATCAATATTGCAAAAACAGGAATTCGTTCAGATGGGCTCTAAGAAAAAAAAGGTCACGGTAGGATATCGTTACTCGTGGGATTTATTTTGTGGACTTGGTCGAGGCCCAATTAATTCTATTGTTGCAATTACTGCCGATAAAAAAATTGTATTGCTATGTACTGAAAATGAAGCAACTACTTCATGCGTTATTAATATCAATAAACCCAATTTATTCGGCGGTGAAGACACTGGCGGTGAGGGAGGTATCAAAGGTAGTTTGGAAGTAATGATGGGCGAACCCAATCAAGTTCCAACAAATAGTTTAAAAAGCTTTTTAAAGGGATTGATTCCCGGTTTTCGTGGATTAGTTACAACATTCTACTCAGGATTAATAAGTTGTTATAGTGCATCACCAAAACCATGGTCGTATCGAGTTCGTCGAACAACAAAAGGTTGGGAAGACAATGTATGGTATCCAGAAAAATGTTTGATTTTACTGCGCGATGATGCATCAGAAATAACAGGAGTAGATGCAGAAATAGAAAGTCGATATGGTTCGTTAAATGACCTGCACACAACAATTGGTATTCCAAATAAAAATAAGACTAAAGAAGAAATTGAAAGAGAGAGAGAAGAACAAAAACAGAAAGCGGAAGAAAGACGGCGTAAGATTGAACAATTACGTTCAGAGCTTAATAAAAATGTTCGTGATATACATGCGATGAATCCTGCTCATATCCTGTTTGAATGTGCAACTAACAGTAACTGGGGAAGAGGATTGTCATGGAATGATATTGATATTGATAGTTTTAAAATAACAGCCGATAAATTATTCGCAGAAAAATTTGGTTTGTGTTTTCGTTATAATCGCCAAGATCAGCTACAAACGTTTATACAACAAATTTTAGATCATATCGGTGCAGCACAATACGCAGATCTATCAACGGGAAAATTAAAATTAAAATTGATTCGTAATGATTATGATCCAGATAAGTTGCCGCTGTTCACATATGATAATGGTATTTTGTCAGTGCAAGATGATGATAGTGCTAGCAGTGATGCATCATATAATGAAATAGTTGTTACCTATCATAATCCAGTTACTCATGAAGATGCTACTGTGCGCGCACAGAATTTAGCATCAATTCAGCAAGTTGGCATAATTAGTAATTCAGTTGAATATAAAGCGGTACCAACCCAAGAATTGGCTGCAAGACTGGGTGAGCGTGATTTAGAAATGAATGCTGCGGGTATCAAACGTTTAATTATTAAATTTGACAGACGTGCAAGCATATTGGAGCCAGCATCATGTTTTCGCGTATCACTCCCCGATCGCGATATTGAAAATATGATTTTGCGCGTGGGAAAAATAGAAGAACAAAGTGATGGTTCGCTGCTAATTACTGGAGTTCAAGACGTTTTCAGTTTGTCTGAAACGTCATACAACAGTAGTCAACAGACAAATGAAATTATTATTGAAGATAAGACAATTAGCGCTGTAAATAACGTTAAATTAATTGAACTACCGTACTCTTTACTCGTATCAAGATTAAGCTCCGCTGATTTAGATTATTTAACGCCATCTTCATGTTATTTAGGCGTAATGGCAACAGCACCAACATCAATGTCAATTAACTATATATTACAATCGCAAGCTGCTGGAGCTGAATCAATTAACGAAAATCAATGCGATTGGACTGCTAGTGCAACACTAATAAACGATATCGAAAAACTAACAACAAAGTTTGAAGTTAAAATTAATTCTGATTATCAAATGTCAATTGGTGAAGGCATTATAATTGACGACGAATTTATGCGAATTGATGAATTTGACGTTGAGACAAATATCTTGACAGTGGGTCGCGGTTGCTTTGATTCGCTACCAGCATTCCATCCTGCTGGTTCAACAATACGTTTCTATATGAGTGTTTTAGAAACAGATCACATTGAATACATTAGCGGCGAAACAGTCGGAGTTAAACTGCTCACACAAACTAATTCAGGCAGGTTGCATGAGGATATTGCACCAGTTGAAAAAATAATAATGTCACATAGACAAATTCGGCCATATTTGCCTGGAAATATTAAAATTAACGATATTTTATATCCTGACGTGATAGAACAATCTGACTCATATGTCGTAACGTTTGCTCATCGGAATCGTACACTGCAAGCTGATCGGCTGATTGATTATTTATCAGGAGATATTGGCCCAGAGATAGGAACTGAATATATAGTTGAAATTTCTGATTATTATTCAAATGAAGTGATCTGGAGTTTTAACGCTACTGACACGTTAGTAGTACTACCCTACGTGACGAATCAAGAACACATCTATGATGAGCGTCACATACTAACATTATATAGTAAGCGTGATGGCTACGAATCATTATATAAATATACCGCAGAACTGCCGGAAGGTCATGTTATGGTTGGAGTTTAATATGTCTGAAAATGAATATTACTATGGACAGGGAAAAGTATTTTTATCACCGGTTAATTCAGGGCAATGGCGATGGATTGGAGATGTATCATCGTTAAAAATTAATTTTGAATTTGAAGAACAATATAGTAAGCGCAGCATTGGTGGTCGCCTGGTTAATGGTAAACGATTCGTGACATTTAATGGAGGAAACATTACAGCAACGTGGTTTAATCGTTCCCTAGAAAATCTGCAATTATTATTAAGAGGTAAGTTTGTAACACATCAACAAAGTTGGACAACAGAAGAATTCAAAAATATAAAATCTGGTATGACAATTTCACTAAAACATCAAAATATAAGAGACGTTTTTATTGAAAATCTAAACGAGAATATTGATTACACTGTAGATTGTATAGCAGGCTCTATTCAATTTTTAACAAATCCAAAATCACAACAGCTATTCGTTGAATATGATTATTCAGGTGTAAGTGGCATTAGTATTTTAAATAATGAACCGAATGATTTTTCATTACGTTATGAAGGAATAAACATAATAGAACAAAAGCAGATTAACATTGAGCTGTATCGATTGTCATTAGATCCTATTGAATTTATCAGTTGTATTGATGACAAATCAGAATTTTCGAATGTTGAAACCAGATTACAGTTATTACCTGATTTGTCAAAAAATCCAAAATCTGATTTCGGACAATTCGGCAGAATAATACAGTTCAACGATTTCATCAATATTTTATACGACGATGGAATTGCATATGATGAAAAATACCAATTTGCATATTAGAGGAAGCATAGATGGAACATCTAATTGAAGAAGTAAAATGGGAAGATGAAGTATATTTGATACAACGAACCGATCGCGTTAGCGGAGGGGTTCGTGGTGTAGCAAATAAACCTCATGGTGAACTAGCAAACCGTACACAGTTTTTAAAAAAAGAGGTCGATAATATTTATTCAGCATTAGAAAATACATTATCTATAGCAAAGGATGATTTAAATTTTAATGCTAGAAATCAACGCATTGAGAATGTTGGAATACCTGAGAAAAAGAGTGATGCTGTAAACAAAGAATACGCTGACAATGCAAATAATAATCTACAAAAACAGGTTAATCAGTTAAAAGAAGCACAAATTGGTTACGAATCAGTTGGTAATTTTCAAACCGGTTGCACATTAAATACACGTAATGAAATTGTTTATGATGAACAAACCAAAAAATATTATGCGTGGGCTGGTAATTTACCATATAAAGTCGTGCCTAAAACTAATGTCACTGATGAAATTAACAATGGTAAACCATGGTTAGTCATTGAAAATTCGAACGAATTTATAGCAAAAATTGAAAGTATAAAACAGATAGCACAAAGTGTAGCAACTCAATTTTATGGATTTAAAAAAGATGGTGCAAAACTGATTTTAGAAATAGCTGGAAATATTGATAACAAAACATTACATATTTCAGAATTTCTGGAGTGGGTAATTGCTCCTGGTGGATGTGAATTTATTATTAATGACAAAGAGTTATTGATGGTTATATAAGAAAAGAGAGGTTTAAAATGGCGACAATTAATTTAGGAAACATTAGATTTAACTGGTGTGGTGAATATGCCAGTTCAGCACAATACACAAAAGATGATGTTGTGGGGTTCAGTGGTTCAAGCTGGATAGCTCGTAAAGATGTAAAAGGTGTTAATCCGGCCAAAAATGAATTTTGGGATTTGATGATTGCCGGAGCTGAAAAACCATATGTTATAGGTGAACAAAAACTAATGGCGTTTAGAGCAGTTGAGTTGCCGTTCGGTTGGTATTTCAGAAATGGCGACAATTATGTACTGGAATCACCGCAAGGACGAGCATTAAATAGTTTATCAGCAAACTACAAAGAAGATTATAAAATCACTATTAAAGTAATTAATGGCCAACAATATATTAATGTACCAAGCGCATTTACATCAGACGGAAGAGGCTATTTTGAGCGTGCAGTTAACGGGACTAACAGACAAGTAGGTAGCGTCGAAAATGATGCCATCCGAGACATTTGGGGACATTTTGATTCAGGGGTTGTTGCAAATCACAATGAGTATGCAAAAGGCGCGTTTATTGGTTCGAACGCAATTAATCCAACTAATGCAGCATTTTTAGCGACTTTTGATTACACAGTGTGGGGGTATGATTTTCGGGCATCTAACGTTGTGCCAACTGGACCAGAAAACACAGTTATTAATGAAGGAAAAACCCCTGTGATTTATCTTGGTGTTTAAAACTAAAAGGGAAAACTATGATTAATTATTATTTTGATAACACAAATGAACTAAAACCGTTTACACATGAGTTAAAAGCGAATGCAGACACATTACCGCCGGATAATGCATTACGAATAACTCCAGAATTCAAAGAAGGCTATTGGCCATGCGAAAAAAATGGAAAATGGATCTTAATTGAAGACAATAGAGAGAAAACTGTATATAACATTGAAACGAAAAGTGCGGAAAAAATCGATTATCTTGGTAAAATCAAAGAAGGTTATACACCACTTAAACCGTTTGAATTTTGCAAATGGGATGGCAAAAAATGGATTTTAGATGAAGAAAAAAAACAAGAGTTTATAGTCAAAAAAAATGTAATGACTAGAGATTCTTTACTAAATGACGCTAACACAGAAATTGAAATCATTAATCGAGCAATTCGACTACATAGAGCATCTGAAGCAAATAAAATTCGTTTAGAAAAATTAGAACTCTATACTATCGATTTATACGAATTAGATTTAAACAATATTGACGTTGTATTCCCCGAAAAACCGTAAAGTGTAATTCACTTTCAAATATAGAAATAAACGGCGTGGTTAATTATCAATTAATTTAAACAATAAATATCTCACGCCGCATCA
>CALYOS010000046.1 GCA_945267035.1 uncultured Neisseriaceae bacterium
CGTGGCTGGTTTATGGAAAGTTTTAATCAAAAAGTATTTAATGAAGCTCTCCGTATTCGAAATCAGCTTATACCTGTTTTTGTACAGGACAATCATTCGTTATCGCATAGAGGTGTAATCAGAGGATTACATTATCAAATTTCTCCGCATGAGCAGGGCAAATTAGTCCGTGTTGTTCAAGGTTGTGTCTGGGATGTTGCGGTAGACATTCGTCCAGACTCCTCGACATTTGGTCAATGGTACGGAGTAGAACTTTCAGCAACTAATCATCGACAATTTTGGATACCTGCAGGATTTGCTCATGGTTTTATTGCGCTGGAGGATAATACTCAGTTTTTATATAAAACCACTGATTTTTATGCTCAGGAATGTGAACGTAGCTTACGCTGGGATGATCCAGAGCTGGCAATTAACTGGCCTATTTCAGCAGATATGGAAATTAGTATAACCACTAAGGATGCTCAGGCCGCTTATTTTGCCGAATACCAACAAAACAACTAAATAAACCATTTATTATCTTTTGCATTCGATTCAATAATGTCTCCAGAGACTAATTTGATTGCTTAATTATATTAATAATCTGCTATATCATTTTTAGGTTGTTTTTGCTTTTTTCTACAAAATATAGACATAATCAGATTGACTGTTATGTCTATATTTTGATGATTTATACGCCAATAAAGCCATGATACTATTATTCTCTATTTGAAATCATTTTCTGGATGAATTGATATTATGCAGGACATTCCTCTCAGTATCTGGCTTATTTGGGCATTCGTATTAGTATGCGCTATTTTTTTCACTCATCTAATTTCTCGACAAAGATTATTGAAGGAAAGACAAGCGGCGCAATTAAAATTGCTTGAAACACAAAATGAACAAATACTTGTCCGTAACGAAGCAGAAACTTTGCAACAACTTGTTGAAACTAAAGCTGTTGAGCTGGAGCGTTATCGACAGGAATTACAACAGGTACAGAATCGATTGAGTGCTGCTGAAGCCATCAACTCACAATTAGTTGGTGTTCAAGAAAGCTTAGAGCAGACCAGACAGGTTTATCTATCAACTACAGAACAATATCAACACGTTGCTACCAAGCTGGCTGCTGCTGAACAGCAATTGAGTAATTGGCAACAGCGTGAACAGGAATGGCATTTGCGTGAACAAGAATTCGCAGTAACGGTGCAAGATTTAAGTCAGGCCAGAGTGGAAAATGGTCGCTTATCCACACAATTAAAACATGAACGCGATTCTTTTGCAGAAAAGCTGGCTATCTTGAACGATGCACGCTCCAGTCTTAGTGATCAATTCAAAGCTTTGGCCAATGATATTTTAGAAGAAAAAAGTAAACGTTTTAGTGAACAAAACAAACTTAGTCTGAACCAATTGTTGAACCCTTTACATGAGCGAATGGTTGGATTCAGTCAATTAGTTCAAAATACTTATGAGAAGGAAAGCAAACAACGCACCACGCTTGAAGCCGAGCTAAAACACTTACAACAACTCAACGCGCAGTTACATAATGATGCCAAAGCTTTAACTGATGCGCTAACAGGTACCAAAAATAAACATCAGGGTAATTGGGGGGAGATGATTCTAGAAAAAGTGCTTGAAAATTCTGGTTTGGTTAAAGGACGAGAATATGTATTACAGGCTTCTGCTACCGTGATAGATGAATCTGGTCGTCAACGACGTCTTCAACCTGATGTATTGGTTAATTTGCCAGAAAATAAACAAATTATTATTGATGCCAAAACATCTTTAACTGCTTATGCACGATATACACAAGCATCAGATCCAAAAAGTGCCGAACAGGCCTTGAGTGCACATATTCAATCGGTACGCCAGCACATTAAAGACCTTTCAGCAAAAAATTATGATGAAATTGAAGGATTAAATACGTTAGATTTTGTCTTTATGTTTATTCCCGTCGAACCTGCTTATTTGTTAGCATTACAACAAGATAGCCAGTTATTTGATGATTGTTTTCAAAAACGTATTATGTTGGTTGGCCCAAGTACGCTACTGGCTACGCTACGAACTATTGCACATATTTGGCGAAATGAACAACAAAATCAAAATGCTCTGAATATCGCTAAAGAAGGGGGTAACCTCTATGATAAATTTGTTGGCTTTGTGACTACCCTAGAAAGTGTTGGCAAAAATTTAAACCAAGCCCAAGATCAGTTCCAACGAGCCATGAAGCAATTGTGTAGTGGTCGTGGCAATTTAGTCGGTAAGGCAAAAAAATTGCGCCAACTCGGGGTTCAGTCAAATAAAACTATGCCTGATATTTGTCGTGAATATGAAAATGAAGAGCAGCCGTCAATTTTATTGAGCGAAATTGACTGAGAAACGTTAACATTCCACTACTGATTGCTTTATTTAGGCAAAATTAGTTTACAATAGTTGATTTTTACTTTGACCGAGTCAAGCCAATGTGTATTCGGCTATTTATCTGATCTCTTTTTATGACCAATACTTTTTTTAAAAAATATAATTCGCTCTGGCAGGATATATTCAATCGGCGAATGCTAATTTGTGTGTT
Organism: uncultured Neisseriaceae bacterium; assembly: GCA_945267035.1. Lineage (GTDB taxonomy): Bacteria > Pseudomonadota > Gammaproteobacteria > Burkholderiales > Neisseriaceae > Snodgrassella. The sequence goes on from CALYOS010000046.1 coordinate 2,549, forward strand.
TACTGGATTCACTTCGGGTTTACCTTCTTATTTTCTGATGAATTTGATCCCTATATGGTTACGCAGTGAGCACATAGACCTGAAAACTATTGGCTTATTTTCGATGGTCGGTTTACCGTTTACCTGGAAATTCTTGTGGTCACCCTTGTTGGACATTGTTCGAATACCTTGGTTGGGACGTCGACGAGGCTGGATGTTCATTACCCAAATAGCCCTTTTATTTACTTTATTAAGCTACATCAACCTTAATCCACAAACAGATATGGGCGTTATTATCATTGCTTCTTGTTTGGTGGCTTTTTTTGCAGCCAGTCAGGATATTGTTCTCGACGCTTTTCGTCGGGAAATTTTACCAGACAAAGAATTGGGGTTGGGTAATGCTGTACACGTAAATGCATATCGCATTGCAAGCTTGGTCCCTGGTACTCTCTCATTAATTCTTGCAAATGTCTATCCTTGGTCAACGGTGTTCTTTGTCACCGCCTTATTTATGCTGCCCGGTTTATTCATGACCTTATTTTTGGCACAAGAGCCAAAGCTACCAAACATCGCGCCTAAAACTTTTGAAGAAATTTTTACCGAACCTTTTAATGAGTTTTTTAATCGAAAAGGAATGAAGGAGGCTTTATTAGTGCTGACCTTTATCTTTTTATACAAGCTGGGTGATAGCATGGCGACCGCATTAGCATCAGCGTTTTATCTGGATATGGGTTTTACTAAAAAAAATATTGGCCTGATAGCCAAAAATGCAGGGTTATGGGCTTCTATTATTTCCGGTATTTTAGGCGGTATTTGGATGATCAAGCTGGGTATCAACCGAGCTTTATGGTTATTTGGTATTGTACAGGTAGTGTCTATTTTAGGATTTGTCTGGTTAGCCAGCGAAGGACCGTTTCAGGTAATTGGTTTATACCAACGTATAGCTTTAGCAGGCGTAATTGGATTTGAAGCGGTTGGAGTGGGGTTAGGTACTGTCGCTTTTGTCGCATATATGGCGCGAGAAACCAATCCAGCGTTTACTGCTACGCAACTGGCGTTGTTTACTAGTCTTGCAGCGGTACCAAGAACATTTATGAATGCCGGTGCAGGCTATTTAATTGAACTGATGGGATATGTAAATTTTTTCTGGTTGTGCTTTTTCTTGGCTTTTCCCGGGATGCTATTGCTATTTAAAGTGGCACCATGGTCTAAAAACCATGCTGCAAAATAAAGGCTTTTCAACTAAGTTTGAATTGGTGTTCAATCCGATTAAATTGCCAAATATTCTTTTAAAAAGTGCAGTAACAAAGATTTTCGGCACTTTAATTTAGGTGTTGCTATCTGAGGTGTCGAAGGTCACACATTTTGCTCATGCTAGTCTGCTACATGAGCTTTACCATCTTTCAAATTAATCATTTAAAAACGCATTATATTTTTTTTCATGTCCAATGGTGGTCATCGCTCCATGCCCAGGCAGCACCCGCGTGTCATCCGGAAGAGTCAATAGTTTAGAGCGAATATTGTGAATCAAATCAGCATGATTGCCACCTGGTAGATCTGTCCGCCCTACCGTTTCACGAAACAAAACATCACCAGCAATCAATAATTTATTTTCTTGGTTATAAAACACGACATGCCCTGGTGTATGACCGGGTATATGCAAAACCTGGAATGTATATTGACCAACATTTAATTCATCCCCTTCTTCCAACCAACGTGTTGGTTTAAAAGACTGACTTATAGGGAAACCATAATTTGCCGTGACCTCGGGTAATGCTGCTATCCAGTACTCATCATGACGCTGTGGACCCAAAACCGGCACGTCGTTCAATTTTATTAAATCATTTACCCCGCTGATATGATCTAAATGCCCGTGGGTTAACCAAATAGCTTTTAAATTCAGTTGTAGCCTATCAACTTCGGCAAGCAAAAGTTTTGCTTCTCCGCCAGTGTCTGTTAAAACTGCTTCGTTGCTTTCATCATCCCATAATAATGCGGCATTTTGTAAAAACGAGGTGACAGGGATGATTTTTATTTGCAAAGCCATGTTGTTCCTTTAAATATTTAATTCCTATTTTGGGCATATAATCGGCACAAAGAAGCTAATCTTTAATCCATTTTCAGGCAATATTTAATGGCGAAAATGTCGCACTCCAGTAAATACCATTGCCAAGCCATGTTCATCAGCAGCTTGAATCACTTCGTCGTCTCTGATAGAGCCTCCGGGCTGAATAATCGCTTTTATTCCTTGTTTAGCAATCACATCAACGCCATCACGAAACGGGAAAAATGCATCTGACGCTGCACAGGCCCCGCTAAGATCAAACCCGGCTTCTAGCGCTTTAGATGCAGCTATGCGGGTTGAATCCACTCGACTCATTTGCCCTGCACCGATCCCATAAGTCTGACCGCTCTTTCCAAATACAATGGCATTGGATTTTACAAATTTGGCTACATTCCACACAAACAATAAATCCTGCAATTGCTGCTGAGTAGGTTTACATGCTGTAACTACCTGAACATCTGCTAGTTGCAACTGGTGATTATCGGCAGTTTGCACTAATAAACCGCCACCAATACTTTTTAATTGAAATTGTTCACCGCTAGCCAGCATTGGTACTTCTAATACTCGTACATTTTTTTTGGCTGCAAGAATCGACTGGGCTTCTTTTGAGAACTTGGGCGCGATTAGAACTTCTAAAAACTGTTCAGTCACTACTTCAACGGTAGCTTGGTCTACTTCACGATTGAACGCAATGATGCCACCAAATGCACTTGTCCGATCAGTCGCCAAAGCTAGCTTGTATGCAGTTAATGTATCCGCTGCTACGGCCACACCACAAGGGTTTGCGTGTTTAATAATCACGCACGCAGGTTGTTGAAAAGTTTTTACCGCCTCCCAAGCTGCATCTGCATCCGCCAAATTATTATAAGATAATTCTTTACCCTGAAGCTGCTGGTATGAAGCCAAACTACCTTGAACCGGGACCTGCTCACGATAGAAAGCAGCTTGTTGGTGTGGATTTTCACCATAACGTAAATCTTGTGCTTTAATCCAGCTATGATGAAGTATTTGCGGGAATGCTTGTTTTGTAGAAGGCGTTGTTAAAGTTTCATCATCTATTTGATTGAGATAGCCAGCAATCATGTCATCATATTGAGCTGTATGTGCAAAAGCTTTTTTAGCCAAATGAAAACGGGTACGACGGGAAATTCCACCGTGACGTAGTTCTTCAATAATATCGGCATAATCATTACTATCAGTAACTATAGCCACATCTTGCCAGTTTTTAGCTGCAGACCGTACCATTGCCGGACCACCAATATCAATATTTTCGATAGCCTGTTCTAATGTGCAATCTGGACGAGCAACCGTAGCAGCAAAAGGATATAAATTAACACAAACCAGATCAATCGGATTGATGTGATGCTGCTTCATTTGGGCCATGTGTTCAGGAAGGTCTCGTCTGCCCAATATTCCACCATGTATTTTAGGATGAAGTGTCTTAACCCGACCATCTAGCATTTCCTCAAAACCAGTATAATCCGCTATCTCAGTCACTTTTATACCTGATTGAAGTAGCAATTTGGCGGTACCACCAGTGGAAATTAGCTCAACATTCAATTGCTCTAACTGTCTTGCAAATTCGACCACATTTTTTTTGTCGGACACGCTAATTAGAGCTCGCCTGATGACAGTCATCACCTTCCCCTTTATCAATATCGTGATTTAGCCTAAAAGATGGTATTGCAATAGTTTTTTTCGCAAAGTATTGCGATTTAACCCAAGAATCTGTGCTGCACGGGTTTGATTTTGTTCACAGACTTCCATCACACAACGCAAAAGTGGCAGTTCCATTTGCTGTAATACCATATCGTATACAGCACAGGGCGTTTCACCGTCCAAATCAGCAAAATATTGTTTAAGATTTGTCTCAATACATTGTGCGATACTGACTTTGTGGGTTTCACTCATTTATAATTTCCTCTCGGTACAAGACAAGACTACATCTGCATGTTATCCCGATAAGCACATGGCCAGACAGCTAACTGCGCTATTTGTTGACTTAAAAAATCATCTATCATCTGCAATTGTGTACAACTATCATCTATACAATTAATCTTACGACGAAAATCCTGACCATCTACTAATCCAGCAACATACCAACCTATGTGTTTTCGACCAATGCGAACCCCCAGATACGCGCCGTAAAATTCGTGTATTGAACGTATATGCTGAGAAATGATGTTAGCGTGTTCTGCAACACTCAACCTAGCCGGCAAACATCCGTGTTCATAATAATACTGTAAATCTCGAAATAGCCACGGCTGCCCTTGAGCTGCACGACCGATCATCACCCCATCAGCTCCAGTTTGCTGGGTGATGCTAAATGCTTTCTGAGGACTTGTTAAATCCCCATTTACCCACAAAGGAATATCAATTTGTCGACGTAACTGAGTGATGAGTTCATAACGCGCCAAACCATGATACATTTGCGTTCGTGTACGTCCATGTACTGCTATAGCAGCGATACCCGCCTCTTGGGCAATACTTCCAATAGTTAAAAGGTTACAATGATCATCGTCCCAACCCAGACGAGTTTTTAAAGTCACAGGCACAGCTACAGCATCGACCACAGCGTGTAGAATTTCCGCAACCAATCTTTCATTTTGTAATAAAGCACTACCAGCTAATTGATTACATACCTTTTTAGCCGGACATCCCATATTAATGTCGATGATCTGCGCACCTCTGGCCACATTATAACGAGCTGAAGCTGCCATTTGCTGCGGATTATTGCCTGCAATTTGTACTACACGGACACCACTTTCGCCGGCAAAATCTGCTCGTTGTAACGTTTTGCGAGTCTGCTGTAAGCTAGGATCACTGGTCAGCATTTCACTTACAGCCCATCCCGCACCAAAATCACGACATAATTGCCGGAAAGGTTTATCGGTAATACCGGCCATCGGTGCCAGTGCGAAAGGAGCATCAAGCTGATAGGAGCCGATTTGTATCATAAAATTACTTTAACCAAAATCATCCAGCACAAACCAAAAATGTCATTGTACAATTTTTAAGCAATTAATCCAAATAGACGGATCATTAAACCAGCACATTTACCTTTTTAAATTCTAAACTTTAAAATGAACGACTGATCAATGAATCAAAAAAACTTTAAACAATTTTGATAATTAATTAGTGTTAATCCTTAAATCAAAATTAAAAATGACTCTTAACTTGCAGATGTTAAGAGTCTTGAAAAATATTGAGAACTAACACTGACTTTGTTCTTCCAGCCAGACCTGAATTTGTTGATGTATCATGGCTGAACTTAGACCCAACTGTTCATGCAACAAACCTGTATCTCCATGTTCAGTCACTTTATCTGGAATACCCAAAACCAATACCGGTCTATTGATATTTGATTGAGCCAACACCTCAAGAACAGCACTACCCGCACCGCCAACAATACTGTTTTCTTCCAGTGTAACCAAATATTTATGTTCATTGGCCAGTTGCAATAACAACGTTTTATCGACCGGTTTAACGAAGCGCATATCGGCCACCGTCGCATCTATCGCCTCAGCGGCAGCCAAAGCTGGTTGCACCATACTTCCAAAAGCCACTAACGCAATGTCTTTACCTTTTCGCCGGATTAATCCTTTACCGATTTCTACCGTATCCAGATCAGTACCTGCTGCCACTCCTGTACCTACGCCACGTGGATAACGAACAGCAGCTGGTTGATTTAGCTGATAACAGCTTGATAACAACAAGCGACATTCACGTTCATCACTGGGCACAGCAATAACCATATTAGGAACACAGCGCAAATAACTCAAATCATAGACACCAGCATGTGTTGGACCATCTGCACCAACCAGACCGCCACGATCAATTGCGAATAAAACAGGTAAATTCTGCAAAGCTACGTCATGAATTAATTGATCATAGGCTCGTTGTAAAAATGTTGAATAAATAGCTACCACCGGTTTCATTTGCTCACAGGCCAAGCCTGCGGCAAAAGTAACTGCATGCTGTTCTGCGATACCTACATCAAAGTAACGATCCGGATAACACTGAGCAAACTCGACCAAACCGCTACCCTCCCGCATTGCTGGTGTGATCGCCAACAGATTCTTATCTGCTGCAGCTTGATCGATAATCCACTGGCCAAAAACCTGAGTGTATGTCACGGCTGTTGCAGAAGCAGGCTTAATTAATCCTTGTGCCGGATCAAAAGCGCTTACTGCATGAAAAGCCACTGGATCATTTTCTGCCAGTTCATATCCTTGACCTTTTTTTGTCATAATGTGCAGAAACTGGGGTCCTTTTCGATTCCTAATTTCCTGCAACACTTCCACCAACTGAATCACATCATGACCATCGACAGGTCCTGTATAAGCAAAGCCAAAGTTATCAAATAACGACAAAGTTGAAGTTGTGCTTTCTTCAATCAAACCTTTGATTTTATTTTCCACTCGATGTGCGACATCTAGAGCACCTGGTACTAAACCTAAAACCCTTTCAGACTTATACTTAATAGATCTGACAATATCCTTAACCTCATGCAATGGATTGGTAGCCAGATATTTGGGTAATGCCCCGACATTAGGAGAAATAGACATCTCATTGTCGTTTAAAATAACCAGCAAATCTACATCCATATCACCGGCATTATTTAAAGCTTCGAATGCTTGTCCGCCAGTCATAGCACCATCGCCAATAATGGCCACACTTCTATTCGGTTTGAATTGCAACTTATCCGCGACAGCCATTCCTAAGGCAGCACCGATCGAAGTTGAAGAATGGCCTACACCAAATGCGTCATACTCAGATTCGCTTAATTTGGGAAATCCCGACAAACCACCATATTGACGCATCGTATGCATCAGTTGTTTACGGCCGGTTAAAATCTTATGCGGATAACTTTGATGTCCTACATCCCAGACTAAATGATCTTGCGGCGTTTTATACACATAATGTAAAGCAATTGTTAGTTCAACCGCTCCAAGATTGCTGGCAAAGTGTCCTCCCGTTTTACTTACAGAATGGAGTAGAAAGGCACGCAACTCCTCTGCCAATTGTGGCAATTGTGACATATGCAAACGACGAATATCATCGGGAGAATCGATCTTGTCTAACAGAGGAGTAGAAATCATATTCAGGCTTCACTTAAAAAACAATGCAGAGTTAATGCTGCATCACTTAACCAAAATTAACTAATTATATGGCAATTATATAGCATTGAAAAACTCTTGCGCTGTAAAACTACCTGATTCAAATCAAGCCTGAAATACCAGAACAAAATCCTAACTTGTACTGTTGACATTTATTCACGGTGATAAGGATGATTATGTAAGATAGATTGTGCACGATATAATTGTTCAGTTAGCATTACCCTAACCATACCATGCGGTAAAGTTAAGCTAGAGAGGCGCATCAGCAACCGAGCTTTGGCTTTTAGCTCTTCAGTCATACCATCAGCTCCGCCAATGACAAAGCACAAATTTTCTCCCTGCTGCTGCCATTTACTTAACCAATCAGCCAGCTCCATAGAAGTAGGTGCTTTACCACGTTCATCTAGAACGATCAGAAAACTTTGCGAAGGTATGGCAGCCATAATTCGTTCTTCTTCCGCCGCCATACCTTGAGCTGCATTGACTCCAGAACCGCGTTTTTCAGGTTTTATTTCTTTTAACCTAAATTGGATGTCCCGACCAAAGCGTTTGCTGTATTCCGCCACAGCTTGATCAACCCACTGCGGCATTTTTGTACCAACCGCCAAAACAGTAATATTCATGGCTTTTCAAAAAAAATATAATAGAATGTTCAAACATTCAATTTTGACAACCAACAATACCCTTTTTTAACTACATCAATCTGCGGCTTGCCATGGTTTAGCCGCACCATTGTGAAAAGAAGGTTTTTCACCTCCCCACAACGCTTCAATATCATAATAATCACGTACTGCCGGTTGCATCACATGCACAACCAAATCACCAGCATCAACTAAAACCCATTCACCACTATCCAGACCTTCAGTACTGATGATTTCAAAACCAGCCTGTTTAAGTTCAACAGCTACATTATTAGCCAAAGCCTTCACTTGCCTGGTGCTGTCGCCACTGGCAACAATCATTCGCGCAAACAAAGAAGTTTTAGCTGAAGTATCCAGAACCGTAATATCCTTACCTTTAACGTCTTCCAGTGCGTTAATACCAATGGCAACCATCATATCCCATTGAGCAATCAATTCTTTATCCATAAAATACTACCTTGTTTAAATACAACATCAATCAAGTAAAACAAAAAGGGCACTGATTATGCCCGATAAAGACCTTCATGGTCGACATATTCTGCCACTGCAGACGGTACATCATCTTGTCCACCATCTGTCCAGTGTGTGCGTATAAAAGTAGAACTAATCGGCCAATAATCAGCCTGCAAAATAAATGCTCGGCCACCATCATTTCCTTCTGGCTGCAAACTATATTTAGTTAAAGCATTGTGTAACCACTTTTGCAACGGAGCCGATATCGACTCTAATCCTGTGTTCCCTCGAGCAGCCACGGCCAAATTAACGCTTTTCAGCAATGCTTGATAACGATACCAACGTGGTAATTGCATCAGCGAGTCCATTCCAACTAACCACCATAACTGAGACTGTGGCAACATCTTTTTAAAAAATGATATTGTATCAAATGTATAGGTAGGTCCACTACGCAACAAATCACAATCAGAAACATCAAAACGATTGTCCTCACAAATAGTGCGCTTAACCATCTCTAATCGTTGTATCGCCGTGGTTTTAGAAGTTAATTGCTTATGATATGGCTCACCAGCAGGAATAAAAATAACTTTTTCCAGACATAACTCATCTGCAAAAGCACGCGCGATATGAAGGTGACCGTTATGTGGTGGATCAAAAGTACCGCCAAACAAACCAATGCGTCTCATATTGATGGATGCTCATCTCCATTAATAACCACAGATAATTCTCCTGTTACCGGATCAATAATCAGACCATGAACCTTAATTTCTGGCAACATCAGAGGATGCTTTCGAATCATATTCACCGAATACGTTACCGCTTCTTCTACCCGATCGAAATCAGTCAACCATTTATAAAAATCAATTCCGGCATTTTCCAATACCTCAATGCATTCATCCGTGATGCCCCGGCTGCGCATCCTGTCTAGCATATCGGGAACATGCAGCGCCTGCATGCCACAATCTTTATGGCCTATCACCATAATTTCATTGACATTCATTTCAAACACCGCCACCAGTAATGACCGCATTACAGATCCCCAAGGATGAGTAATCAGAGCCCCGGCATTACGGATTACTTTAGCGTCACCATTTTTCAACCCTAAAGCACGTGGTAACAAGTCAAGAATACGGGCATCCATACAAGAAACAATAGCAAGATTTTTCTCTGGATACTTATCCGTAAAAAATTGCTCATATTCACCCGCACCGACAAACTTCTGATTAAAGTCCATAATTTCTTCAATTAAAGACATCTTGCTTCCCTTCCCTTGTATATGCCAGCTAGATTAACATCAACTTCTTATAATTTATATTATCTGGCATTAAAGTATTAGGCAGCCAACAGGCTGCCTGACTATTTCAGAAATGATTACGCTCCTAGCCACAGTAACTTAAAAGCCCATAATGCAGCAATAATCCACACCATGTACGAAACATCTTTAACCTTGCCACAAAATAACTTAATCAACGCATAACTGATAAAGCCCATCGCAATACCATCAGCAATAGAATAAGCAAAGGGCATGAAAATCAACGTAAAAAAGGCTGGTGCTGCTTCTGAAACATCTTTCCAGTCAATTTCCGTCATACTGCGCATCATCAGCACGCCCACATATAATAAAGCCGGAGCTGTAGCATAAGCTGGCACACTCGCTGCCAATTTAGAAAACCACAAACTCGCCAACATTAAAAGACCGACTACGACAGCCGTTAAACCAGTACGACCGCCGGCAGCGGCACCTGCTGCAGATTCCACATAAGCAGTGGTAGAAGAAGTACCGAGACCAGCACCAACCACAATTGCGGTTGAATCTGCTAATAACGCTTTTTTTACCCGTGGCAATTTGCCATCTACCAACAACCCAGCACGACCAGCCACGCCAATTAACACTCCAGTGCTATCAAATAAATCAACAAAAAAGAAAACAAAAATTACACTTACCAAGCTCATGGTAAATAAATCATGAAAATCTAGCTTTAAAAAAGTGGGTGCCAGTGAAGGAACCGGAGCAAAGACCCCTTGGAACTGATTCAGTCCTATAATTGATGCCACTGCAGTGACAGCTAAAATCCCAATAATAATGCCACCGCGGACACGAAAATGCTCCAAGGTCACAATCAGACAGAACCCGACAATGGTCAACATAACCTGTGGCGAATGAATATTACCCAAGCTAACCAGCGTGGCAGGATTTGAAACCACCACTTCAGCACTTTTCAACGCTACTAACGCCAGAAATAACCCAATACCACCACCAATTGAGAATTTAAGCGAATTAGGTAATGAATTAACAATCGCTTCGCGAACTTTAAACAAGCTCAGAATAATAAATACAATACCAGAAACAAAAACCGCACCCAGAGCCACTGGCCATGGAATTCCCATTCCATTAACGACAGCATAGGTAAAATAAGCATTTAATCCCATTCCCGGCGCCAGAGCAATCGGATAGTTGGCAACCAATCCCATCATCATACAGGCAAAAGCTGATGAAATACAGGTAGCCACAAACACTGCGCCAAAATCCATACCTGCATCTTTAAGAATAGTTGGATTTACCACCAAAATATAACTCATGGCTAGGAAAGTAGTCAGGCCAGCTAAAACTTCCGTTCTAACACTACTGCCACTTTCACTAATCTTAAAAAAATTATCCAAAAAAGAACGACCTGCAGGGTTCATACACTTTCCTTATGCAAGTAGAGGGTAAAGGCACAATACCTTAAACCTCTAACAGCCTAATCAAACAATCATCACAAAAAAATAGATTAACAAAAGGTTATGAGATGAAAACAACACAAAACCTATCCATTCAGCATATTCTACATAACGTATAAATTCTTTTATATTCGATCATTTTTTCAATCGGAAATCACCATTTGTCCGCGTAATGAAAAAGTAAAAGCTTCTATGATTTCTAATTCCACCATTTGATTAATCAGACGCGGATGACCAGTAAAATTAACCACCCGGTTATTTGCTGTTCGAGCCTGTAACTGATCTGGATCTTTTTTGGAAACTCCTTCTACCAAACAACGCTGTATTGTTCCAACCATGGTTTGATTAATTCTTGTGGTTTCCGCTTCAATAATCTCATTCAGTGCTTCGAGTCTTCTAACCTTTTCTTCATGGGGTGTATCGTCCGGTAAATTAGCTGCTGGCGTACCTGGACGGGGACTATAGATAAATACGAAGCTTAAATCAAAAGCGACGTCACGAACCAGCTTTAGCGTCTGTTCAAATTCTCGTTCAGTTTCACCCGGAAAACCAACAATAAAGTCTGAGCTTAAGCACAAATCAGGACGTATAGCACGTAATTTACGAATAATATGTTTATACTCTAAAGCAGTATAGCCACGCTTCATTGCCGATAAAACACGATCTGAACCTGACTGTACTGGTAAATGCAAATGCGAAACCAGTTTTGGCAAATCACGATAGCACTCAATGATGGCGTCAGAAAATTCCCGTGGATGACTGGTAGTAAAACGCATTCTTTCTATGCCGGGAATCTCATGTACAATTCTCAATAGCGTAGCAAAATCGCAAACCTCTCCATCACCCATCTCTCCACGATAAGCGTTCACATTTTGGCCAAGTAAATTAATTTCTTTTACGCCTTGCTGTACCAAACCTACAATTTCAGTCAACACATCATCTAATGGGCGTGAGAATTCTTCACCACGTGTATATGGAACCACACAAAAACTACAATATTTCGAACAGCCTTCCATGATTGAAATAAAGGCTGAACCACCTTCTACCCTAGCAGGAGGCAAATGATCAAATTTCTCAATTTCTGGAAAAGAAATATCAACTTGCGATAATCCACTGGTTTCTTTGTCCAAAATCATCTGGGGCAAGCGGTGTAAAGTTTGTGGACCGAAAACCACATCGACATATGGCGCTCGCTGGATAATGGCCTCCCCCTCTTGAGACGCTACACATCCCCCTACCCCGATAATCAAATCTGGATTTTTAGCTTTCAGTGGTCGTATACGTCCTAAATCTGAGAATACCTTTTCCTGGGCTTTTTCCCGAACTGAGCAAGTATTAAACAAAATTATATCGGCTTCTTCAGCATTATCCGTGCGTTCTAATGGTTGCCCTTCAGCCAATACAGAAAGCATTTTATCGCTGTCATATTCATTCATTTGACAGCCAAATGTTCGTATAAAAACCTTCTTCATAACACTATACAATCTTAATAAATTTATTGATTGGATCGAAGCAAACGATCACGTTCTTCAGCAGTTAAAATCCAAATATCCTGAATACGTTCAGATCGATCAAAACGGACTGCCACTGTTCTATTGCGATAATTTTGCAACTTATTATAGGTTTCAAAATTATTCCTATCGTTTCGTACACGGATGTTACTACTGAGTAGAAAGGACTTATTTCCATTAACTATTCCTAGCGTGACTGTACGTAGCCATCCTCTTTTAGCCGAACCCAAAACAACTTCCTTACCAACAGCATTCTTCAGAACAGCAATTTGAATATCGTTGGGTAAAATACGACCAGCCCAACTATGAGCAGCAATCAGAAAAAGTAATGTACAAACACTCACACGTAAAAACTTCATCGTACCCTCCTATAACTCTAAACAAACTTTAGTAAACGTAATTTATCGCCACAGAGTTTATGCAAGTACGAAATGGTTAGAACAAATATCAACTCATTTCGAATCTACTTGAATCAAAGCAACACTATCTTAATTAATCTGAATTTGTTTCTAACAGTAAAAGCTGACAGTAATCAGTTTAACCAAGAATTCGTAGGTCAAAATATGGAAAAGCAAACCCTATTCTTAAAACTGTTGAAAGAATGAGAATCCAAAGCAGCTTAAACTCAGTAAAATTACAAAATAAAACAAGCCAGCCTTGTGGGCTGGCTTGTTAGCGTAGCATAATTACTCGGCTACAGCTTCAGTTTCAGGTGCTTTTTCAACCAGCTCAACTAAAGCCAGAGGAGCATTATCACCTTTACGGAAACCATATTTCAAAATCCGTAAATAACCACCATTGCGATTAGCAAATCGTGGACCCAACTCATTGAATAATTTTACAACAACATCACGATCACGGGTGCGATTAAAAGCCAAACGGTGATTAGCTAAAGAAGGTTTTTTTCCTAAAGTAATCAATGGTTCAGCTACACGACGTAATTCTTTTGCTTTTGGCAAAGTTGTTACAATTGCTTCGTGAGTCAACAATGAATTGGCCATATTACGCAACATAGCAGCACGATGACTGCTGGTGCGGTTTAATTTACGGTTACCATTACGATGACGCATGTCATTATCCTTTAATCATCAAACTTGTGGCT
>CALYOS010000047.1 GCA_945267035.1 uncultured Neisseriaceae bacterium
TTTTTCCAATCTGATTGGCAAAATGATGTGCAAATGGATTTTAAAAGTATAGTAAATAACGCTTTTTCAATTTATCATCCGATTAATTAAAAAAATCTTTAAATTGACTTAAGTAGTTATTGTTTCTGATAAATTTACTTAGTTAAAACTAAAAAAGCACTCTATAAAGTGCTTTTTTCGAAATGGATGCGTTCAAATTTTTAGGGAATTAACTCTCTACCTTTTTCTTCATTTAGGCTCGGGCAGTTAATGCGGCTACGGCAGGAAGGGTTTTCCCTTCCAGAAACTCCAAAAACGCTCCACCGCCAGTACTGATATAGTTTATTTGATCGGTTATTCCGAATTTGCTGATCGCAGCTAAAGTATCCCCACCTCCAGCAATTGAAAACGCTTCACTGTTCGCAATAGCTTTTGCCAAAGCCTCGGTTCCATGAGCAAAAGCTGGAAATTCAAATACACCTACCGGACCGTTCCAGACGATGGTTTTGGCAGACTGCATCATTTGTGCCAGTCGGCGCGCAGAATCAGGACCAATATCCAATATCATGTCGTCTTCTGCAACATCATCAACATTTTTCACTGTCGCTGGCGCATCTGCAGCAAACTGTTTCGCTACCACTACATCGGTAGGCAAAGGCACTTCCCCGCCTTTAGATTTTATTTTAGCCATAATTCGTCGAGCATCCTCTACCAGATCTGCTTCAGCCAAAGACTGTCCAATCGGCAGACCTTGCGCCAGCAAAAAGGTATTAGCAATCCCGCCGCCGACAATTAATTGATCAACCTGATCAGCCAGACTTTCCAAAATAGTCAGTTTGGTAGAAACTTTACTGCCAGCAACGATGGCAGCCAACGGGCGTTGAGGATGCTGTAATGCCTGACCAAGCGCTTCCAATTCAGCAGTTAACAACATACCAGCACAAGCTATTGGAGCAACTTCAGCTATAGCCGCTGTGGAAGACTCGGCACGATGTGCCGTACCAAATGCATCGTTAACATAGATATCACCTAAAGCTGCATAAGCCTTAGCCAGATCGCGATCGTTTTGCTTTTCGCCAATATTGAGTCGCACATTAGGCAACATGGCTATTTGTCCAGCGGCTAGTTGTGGTTTGTTTTCCCGCCAATTTTCTACAACCGGCACCCTTTGACCTAATAATTCGCCCAAGCGCTCTGCAACTGGCTCTACACTATCTTCCGGCTTTGGCTCCCCTGCCTTCGGACGACCCAGATGCGTCAGTAAAATCACTGCGGCTCCCTGTTGCAAACAAAAACGGATTGAATCTAAGGAAGCGCGTATCCGCGTGTCATCGGTTATGACTCCATTGTTAATAGGCACGTTCATATCCACACGCATGACAATGGTTTTGCCAGCAACATTCTGGTCTGCCAGTTTTTTAAACAACATGGTAAGTTCCTGAAATCAATTAAACACTTTTAATTTCATGTTAAATCAGGGCAAGAGCCTTACAGATGAAATTTCAGTGAGGGTGATGAATTTGAAAATAAATTAAAAAATCTTTGAATTATCTTATAATTTATCCATATGGTAAAGTTGATACCTTCAATTAAACTATGATCCAACGCATATAAATTGGAAATTTTAAAGTTTTTGTTCAGTGATTTTAGCGGAGAAATGCCATGACTTTAGCTTACTGGTGTGTTGTGATAGCAATGTTTTTACCATGGATCGCGGCTTTTATGGCCAAAAAATATGCTGGGTTTAGTGCCAAGGATAATCATCATCCCCGAGCGTTCCTTGCTCACACCGTAGGTAAAGCCGCGCGCGCTAATGCTGCTCAGCAGAATGGTTATGAAGTTTTTGCACCTTTTGCTGCAGCAGTCATGATTGCTCATTTAACCGGTAATGCCGCACAGATAACTATCAATAGCTGGAGCGTGTTATTTATTCTTAGCCGTATAGGCTATTTATATTGTTACATCCAAGACAAATCTTTTGCTCGTTCCTGTATCTGGATAGGTGGTATTTTCTGTATTCTTGCCTTATATATAGCCGCCATCTAAATATATAGGAAACAGCCAATCAATGTTCATCTAGCCCAACAAATAAAAGCACAGACACACCAACACAAAACTACTGTTTGTTATTGGTTTAATTCATCTATAGGAGTCTGTGCATGTCTCGTCAGACAGCCACATGCCTTGGCGACCAAGTTAAATTTAAGCTTGTATTGGCAAATCATTGCCCAATGGGCTGCCAATGTTAAACGTGCCGCCAATGCGGTGCTGGTTCGTTAATGACCATTATGCCTACGGGTGAAAACACTATGAACATAAAGAGCTGAGGCAGCATTGGATAGAAAGAGCATTTTGTCTGAATGTGGCACACCTCTCAAAGACCTTATGAACAATAGTGAGCATGACTACTTTAGTTACATGGATTTTTTGAGAAGCCATGCAAATACTTAATATAACTGCAGAAGAAATCTTACAGATAGTAGCTGATACAGATTAGTCTTTGACGGCCGTTTTTTCCGATGCGGCCTTATAGTAGGTCAAAACTATGCTATATAGATAAAATGGCCATATCACCCCAACGTGATACGACCATTTATTCATTCAATTTAAATTGAATCGAATTGCTTTACATCCGCTCAACAATCATGGCGATACCCTGGCCACCACCAATACAAAGCGTAGCCAATCCCAGTGATACATCCTGTGATTGCAAACCGTATAACAGACTAACCAAAATGCGGGTTCCGCTGGCACCAATTGGGTGTCCTAAAGCAATCGCACCACCATGGATATTGGTTTTATTCATATCAAAATGCAATTCACGTCCTACGCCCAAGAATTGCGCCGCAAAGGCTTCATTCGCTTCGATCAGATCAATATCTTTTAAGCTCAGATTGGCTTTTTGCAAAGCTTTCTGAGTTGCAGGAACCGGTCCCATGCCCATCAATGCTGGGCTTACCCCACCACTGGCATAGCTGCGAATTCTCGCTAATGGTTTCAGACCCAATTGTTTGGCTTTGCTTTCGGTCATCACCACAACAGCAGCAGCGCCATCATTGATACCGGATGAGTTACCAGCAGTCACGGTACCTTCCTTGTTGAAAGCTGGTTTCAATTTAGCCAGTGCCTCTGCTGTGGTCTCAGCACGTGGGTATTCATCACGGGCAAATTCAATTTCCCCTTTACGGGTTTTAATGGTTACTGGCACGATTTCTGCATCAAACACACCATCTGCAACCGCTTTAGAAGCCAATTGTTGTGAACGCAATGCCAGTTCATCCTGTTCCTGCCGGCTAATTTGATATTTTTCGGCAATATTTTCTGCGGTGATCCCCATATGGTAATGATTGGTAGCACAAGTTAAACCGTCATGCACCATAGTATCAATAACTTGCTGATCACCCATCCGATAACCCCAGCGTGCTTTGCTATCCAGCAAGTATGGTGCGCGACTCATGTTTTCCATACCGCCGGCAACAATAATTTCTGCATCACGGGCAGCAATAGCTTGCGCCGCCAAGGCTACGGTTTTCAGACCAGATCCACATACTTTATTCACGGTGTAAGCTGGAACAGAATCGGCAAGACCAGCGCTTAAAGCAGCTTGTCGAGCAGGATTTTGACCTAGACCAGCCTGCAAAACATTACCCATGATTACTTCTTCAACCAATGCCGCATCCACACCAGCACGTTTGATGGCTTCGGTAATCACTATTTTACCCAGATCTATCGTGCCCACACTGGCCAAAGAACCATTAAAGCTGCCGACTGGTGTACGCGCAGCACTGACAATAACAATATTTTCCATCAAATTTCCTTAATTTTCCGCTTTAACTTTTTATAAACCGCGCTGGCTGATGACCATCTGTTTGAAATCGTCAGCCACAATAAATTCGGCCTCAGTTTTAGCTTTAATGGTATCCAGATCCACCCCTGGAGCATGTTCCCGAAGCACCATTTTTCCGTCGGCAAAACCAAATACTGCTAGCTCTGTAACAATAAGATTTACTTTATGTTGTGCCGTTAATGGTAGTGTGCACTTCTTCAGAATCTTGGAATCACCATTTTTAGTGCAATGTTCCATCCCAATAATGACTTTACGTGCGCCAGTAACCAAATCCATTGCACCGCCCATACCAGGCACCATTTTTCCTGGCACCATCCAGTTAGCCAGATTCGCTTGCTGATCAACTTCCAGACCACCGAGCACACAGGCCGCCACGTGACCGCCACGAATCAGAGCAAAGGAAAAAGCACTATCAAAGGTACTGCCGCCAGCAGCAATACCACACAACTGCCCGCCTGCATTGACCATATTAGGGTTCGCGTGCTCGGGATCCAATGCCGCCAGTCCGAGAAATCCATTTTCAGATTGCAATGTAATATGCACATCTTCTGGCACATAATTTGCAACCTGTGTTGGCAAACCTATGCCCAGATTCACCACATCACCATTATTAAATTCCAATGCAATTCTGCGTGCGATTAGTTCTTTTGCATTCATGTTCATCCCCTTATCAGTCCGGATAAATAATATAGTCAACTAACGCAGCTGGCGTCACCACATCATCCGGCTTAATTGCACCGACATCCACCACGCTGTTGGCTTCAGCAATAACGGTTTTAGCAGCCATGGCAACAAGTGGGTTAAAGTTTTGTGCAGATAATTCGTATACCAGATTACCCATTTTGTCAGCTTTTTGCGCTAATACAATTGCTAAATCAGCATGTAATGGCGTTTCTAACAGGTAATCACGGTCATCAACGGTTATTCTTCGTTTGCCTTCTTCTACAATTGTGCCCAAACCTGTTGGAGTTAAAATCCCCCCTAAACCAGCCCCAGCAGCACGAATTCGTTCAGCCAGTGTTCCTTGAGGAACCAGCTCAACATCAATTTCACCGGCAATCATTTTCTTACCAGTTTCAGGATTGGTACCAATGTGCGAAGTAATCAATCTTTTTACACGGTTATTGGTTATTAATGGTCCAACACCGGTATCAACAAATGCTGTGTCATTACCAATGATGGTTAAATCCTTAATTCCTGCATCCAAAATTGCCTGCACCAGTTTAGCCGGAGTACCTATCCCCATAAATCCGCCAAACATTATTGTCATGCCATCCCAAAGATGATTTTTCACATCCGCCAAATTAAGTTGTTTCGTGTTCATAGGCTCCCCGCCCTAATCTATTGCAATGATCTGTTATCAGAATATTGTTATCTTCAATACATAAACCGATGCATTTAATTGTTTTATTGCAAATATAACGGCGTCAACATTGACGCCGTTAAGATTGGATTAAAATTAATCTATATCCATATCAAGAATAGCTGCGCTTAATCCTTTGCCATGCATGTCATGTGCCAAAGTACGAGTAACCCCGCCACCCAAAGCACCATACATAATAAAGTTTAATGCGCCAATATTAGGTAATTCATACCGAACAACATCACCTGTCACAATATCGCTAAAAAATGCTTTAACTTTTTCCGCAGTGACTGCATTTTTTAATTTTTCGTAATCTTCTTCTCTATAAGCAATCAAAGAGATATTTGAGGTATTACCTTTATCACCAGTACGGGAATGTGCAATTTCACGTAACTTCATTATTAAACCTCCAGATAATCAATATTGGTTTTAACCAGATCGCGGGAAATATAGGTAGAGTCCATAGCCACAATTTCCTTAACAGACTTCATGGCACCACCGCCGCCAGCAGGGCCATTGGTGTATAAAGTTTCCACTTCGTTACCCACGACAGCAGCTTCAGCTTTAGTAGCGAAACGGCCGGCAACGCGGACACGAACTTCATAAGGCTGACTGTTTTGAGACAATGTAGCACCATGTAGAGAGTTAACCCCGATCAAGTCATAGCGCACTTCTTGTGGTTTAACATTAGAAATAGCAAAACGTTCTTTCACAATTTCCAGAGCCAATTTGCCACGTTCTACAGCACCCGGACCGGCATAACTCATTTCACCTTCACCAATCCAGCCATCTTCATAGCCTACAGAGACTTTTAGAGTTTCAGGACGGGCACGACCATTGCCACCAGTAACCGCTACGCGATCTTTGCCGTCTTGAGTGAAGGTAATATTGGTAAAGTCAGCGATCACATCAGGTGTTTTGTATTCATCTGGACGATGAATTTCATACAGCATCTGTTCTTTACAAGTATCAGGTGTCACCATACCACCAGATCCTTCTACCTTAGTAATGATGGCATCGCCATCTTCACTGATTTCAGCGATCGGGAAACCCAGACGAGCCAGATTTGGCACATCTCTAAAGCCCGGGTCAGCAAAATAACCACCAGTAATCTGACCAGCACATTCCAGTAAATGACCCAGAATGGTACCTTTACCCAAATGAGTCCAATCATTGGCCGCCCATTTAAATTCATGCATCATAATAGACAGGAATAAAGACGGATCAGATACACGTCCAGCAATAACGATATCAGCACCATTATTCAGTGCTTCCACCATGGGCTCTGCACCAATGTAAGCATTAGCAGAAACAATTTTTTTACCGCATTGAGAAATCGGCTGTTTCAATTCATCCAATTTAGAATCTTGAGCAATAACTTGCTCATAAACATCATCACCCTCAATAATGGCAATTTTTAGATTTTTAGCACCAAGTGAACGCGCAATATCTGCAGTGACTTTCGCAGCGGCACGCGGATTAGCCGAACCCATATTGGTAACAATCTTAATGCCTTTTTCGATACAAGCAGGTAAAACCGCTTGCATACGCGCTGCCAGCAACTCGTTATAACCGGCATCAGGATTATGCTTTTTCTGACGTTGACCAATGGCAATAGTGCGCTCAGCCAAACATTCAAATACCAAGTACTGGATATTCCCTTTTTGTACTAACTCTACAGCGGGTTCAATACGATCACCACCATAACCAGCACCACAACCAATTCTGATTTTTTTCATAAAATATACCTTTTATTGCATTTAAAGAAAAACCTACAGCATATTTAAACAGGGAATACGCCTGTTATGATGGCACCAATAGCCATGATAATAGATGCTGCCCACAATACTGGAATAGTAAACTTCTGATGATCAGCCAAATCCACACCACTTAGGCTACACAACAGGAAAGTGGCAGGAGTCAACGGACTTACAGGGAATCCAGTTGTCATCTGACCTAACAAAGAAGCCTGAGCAACTTGAATCGGAGGGAATCCACCAATGTTTGCCACAACTGGCATAATGCCAAAGTAATAAGAATCTGGGTCAAAGATCAGACTTAATGGCATGGCGATTAAACTAACAATGAAAGGAATATGTGAAGCCAATGAATTTGGTACAAATTCACCAGTGGCAACAGCCATTGCTTTCAACATACCTGATCCACTCATAATGCCAGTAAAGACACCTGCAGCAAATAAAATAGATGCCATCATTAATGCACCTTTGGCATGAGCATTAATACGGGCAGACTGCTCTGCAGGTTTACGGTAATTCAAAGTCAGAGCAATACAGCAAGCAACCATGAAAATTATTGTCGGTGCGATTTTGGTAGCAACCATACAAGTGATAACCACAATCACCAAAATCAGATTTGGCCAGAATAAATGTGGACGACGCAATTTCAATTCTTCTTCAGTTAGCTCTTTAGGCTTGAAATGCGTGATAGCCTCGGCTTCTTCACCAGCAGCCATCGTGCCACCAGCACCACCACCAACTAAACCAAGGCGTTTCTCTTCTTTACGACCCCAATACCAGCCCATAAACACCATGAAAGCCAAGCCGGTAAGCTGTGCCGGAATCAAAGGTGTGAAAAGATCATGAGTAGAAACTTCCAGTGCAGAAGCAGCACGAATCATCGGTCCAGTCCAAGGCAAAAAGTTCACCCCAGCACTCAAAGCAGTGATACCGGCCAGTATTCTTTTATCAATCCCCAATTTGTCATAAAGCGGAATCATTGCCGGTACAGTAATCAGGAACGTCACTGCACCATTACCGTCTAAGTGAGCAATTAATGCCAATACACCCGTACCAATAATAATCTTTTTCGGGCTGGTGCCTACCACTTTAAGGATCTTGGCAATAATCGGATCAAACATACCCGCATCACTTACAACACCAAAGAAAATAATGGCAAATACAAACATGGCTGCCATTGGGGCCAATTTAGAAATGCCCGCAACCGCCATTTTTGGAATGGTTGTATAAACCGGTAAAGCTGCAACATTACCTTGAAATAAAGGTACGATGTAAAGTGCTACGACAGCACCCAAAATAGGAATAATAATCAAAGAAACTATCGGCGAAAGCCGCTTACTCATAATGCAGAAAAGCAGAGTAGCAATAGTCAATATGCCTATTAACGCAAGCATAAATGCCCCCTTTTGGTCAGTTGTAATGAAAAGAAACGTGGATCTTTATAAAAACCCATGCATTCTTACAATTGTGACGTAGTCTGTCTAATCGATATTAAAGATAGATTTATAAAGAAAACCTATTAATCCACTAAAAATCACATAATATGGTCAAAAATTCTATGCATTTAGCAGAAAATATGTTAAGATAATGAATAACATATAGTGTTATAGTGTTAAATTAAGTATGAACATATCAATTAAACAGATAAAAGCATTTTTGGTTCTGGTGGAAGAAGACAACTTTACTCGTGCTGCACAAAAAATTCATTTATCACAACCCGCATTTAGTGGATTAATCGCTAATCTGGAAAAAGAGATTGGCTATCGTTTATTTGATCGGGATACCCGTAAAGTTCAGCTTAATGAGGATGGCGTTCATTTTATTAAACTGGCGCGTGAATTATTGTTTTCCTATGAACGCACAACTAAAGAAATACGTTCACATGCCAATCGCCATTTGGATAAATTTGTGCTGGCAGCAATGCCCTCAATTGTGGTGCAATGGGTCTCCCAGCTTTTGGCCAGCTTTCATCACCAGCATCCAAATATTCACGTTGAGCTACTTGATGCTCAATGGGATCTTTGCTTGCAAGCCCTTCTTCATGGTCGCGCCGAATTGGCTCTAACCGCCAACTCTTCCTCTCTGGCCGAAATATCCTCAGAATTTTTATTTTCCGATAAATTTCACCTCATCTGTCACAGAGAACATCCTTTAGCGACCAAAGAAACCGTCAGCCTCAACGACTTGCTCAGTTATGACATGATCGGCTTCACCAAGGGCACCAGTATCCGGTTATATGTAGACAAAATCGTAGATTTATTTGGAATTCGATATGTCCTCGAAGTCAGCCAGCTGACAACCATGATGGGCTTAGTGGCCGCTAACTATGGTATAGGTCTTGTGCCCCGATTAACCCTTTTTCAATTTGAATATAAAAACCTGGTTATTCGAGACATCAAAGACAGCACATTAGAAAGATCTATTTATCTGATAAAACATAAAAATCGCCCGTTAAGCCCGCAGGCTGAAAATTTCTACAACCACATCAAAGCCAATATTTTTGCCAGTTAACCCTATAATTTATTGACATATTTTCATGGGAAATATATTTATCTGTATCCATTTGTGGACCAGTTTAAAAAATATATATTTATCCAAGCATGCTTTCTTCTAGCCGTTACGGATTGATATACTCACTGAAGTTAGTGTCCGCATATTAAATTGGTACAACAACATTAGTTTAAACTTAAGCTAAGAAATAAACCTCAATCAAAAATACCCAAATATTCTATTATTAATTAAATTAAGTCACTCATAAGTTTTTTTCTTACCAAGATTACTCATGCTTTATGGGTTTAAAATCAAATTTCAGTGTTTATAGCCACATATAATTAACTAAACTAATATTTTAATAACGCTGAGATTACATATACACTAAAGGCACCACGTGTAAAACTGATGCCATCAATTCATTTTTTTGATCCTTTTATGATCAAGGTAGGAATTATTTACTCACAGCAGTCGCGGGTACTGCATATTTTGGCTTACGTGAGAAAGAAGTCGCTACAGGAAGCTTTGGATTCGCTTGGCCAACAGTAATATGATTTTTTAGTTTTTCATACGTTGCTGGGCCAATGCCTTTAACTTTTATGATGTCTTCCTTCGACTTAAATAAACCGTTTTCCCTACGGTATTCATCAATCGCTTTGGCTTTCACCGGACCGATACTTGGCAAAGTTTCCAGTTCCTTCGTGTTTGCCGTATTAATATTAACTGCCGCAAAAGCATAAACAAAACTACACAACGATATCAACACAAACAAAAACTTTTTCACAAATTTTCCCCTTTAAATTAAGTGATATGAGTCTTTATTCTGCATCTTTGAAAACTGCCATTAGCATATTATATATGTATATAAATTACAAATAAAATTGAAAAAAATTAAGCAAATTCTCTATTGGGCTATAAATTGTTAATAACATCATCATATAGCTGGTCTTAAACACGCATTACCAGGATGAAATCAAAGACTAATGTTGCTGACATTTCATAAAAACAGGATAATCTATCCTGAAAGAACAAATTCAAAAACCGACATCCTTTATCCTATTTCAATCTTTCAGCTACCATGACACTTAAAGGTAATCACATGCCATCACAATTAGCTAATGCAATTCGTTTTTTAGCAATGGACGCCATTGAACAAGCCAACTCAGGACATCCTGGGGCACCAATGGGCATGGCAGAAATGGCAACCGTATTATGGCGAGAATTTCTGCAACACAATCCTAATAACCCAAAGTTTTATAACCGTGACCGTTTTGTCCTGTCCAACGGGCATGCCTCCATGCTGCTATATAGCTTATTACATTTAAGTGGTTATAATCTAAGCATTGAAGAATTAAAAAACTTTCGTCAATTACATAGTAAAACACCCGGTCATCCAGAATATGGTTATACCGATGGGGTTGAGACCACAACCGGTCCATTAGGACAAGGTATTGGCAATGCTGTTGGTATGGCTTTAGCTGAAAAAATACTTGCTGAACAGTTTAACAAACCTGGCTTAAATATAGTTGATCATCATACCTTTGTGTTAGTGGGCGATGGTTGCCTTATGGAAGGTATTTCGCATGAGGTCTGTTCTTTAGCTGGCACACTAAAACTGGGCAAATTAATTGTTCTCTATGATGACAACAATATTTCCATTGATGGTAAAGTGGATAACTGGTTTAGCGAAAACATTCCTGAACGCTTCCAATCCTATGGCTGGCATACCGTATCCAATGTAGACGGACATGATGAAACAGCGATACGTGCGGCCATTAACGCGGCCAAAGCAGAAACAGAAAAACCATCTATCATCTGCTGTAAAACTAAAATTGGTAAAGGTTCTGCCAACAAAGAAGGCAGTCATAAAACCCATGGTGCTCCACTGGGTACTGAAGAAATTGCCGCAACCCGCACTGCATTGAACTGGCCACATGCCCCTTTCACTATTTCTGATGAAATTTATCAAAGCTGGAATGCGATTGAGGCTGGCGAAAAATTGGAACAACAGTGGCAAGATCAATTTCAACTTTATCAACAACAATATCCAGCAGAGGCAGCCGAATTTATCCGGCGGATGGATGGTGAATTACCTCAACAATATGATCAATACGTACAAAACGCCTTACAAGAGGTGTGCGCCAAAGCAGAAAAAATAGCTACACGCAAAGCTAGCCAGAACAGCATTGAAATACTAGCCAAAATATTACCGGAATTTGTTGGTGGCTCTGCCGACCTAACACCATCCAACTTGACCAACTGGTCAGGCAGCATTTCTACCACACCTGAGAAAACTGGCAACTATATTCATTACGGTGTGCGCGAATTCGGTATGGCTGCAATCATGAACGGCCTAAGCCTGCATGGTGGTGTTAAACCGTTTGGCGCAACGTTCCTGATGTTCTGTGAATACGCTCGCAATGCATTGCGCATGGCTGCATTGATGAAAATTAACCCAATATTTGTCTTTACGCATGACTCCATCGGTCTTGGTGAAGATGGCCCAACTCACCAGCCAATCGAACAAATTGCTACCCTACGCCTAATTCCAAATATGAGTGTTTGGCGTCCTTGTGACAGCGCTGAATCGCTGATCGCCTGGGCAGATGCTGCGGCAGCAAGTACCCACCCCAGCTGTTTGATCTTTAGCCGTCAAAGCTTACCTTTTATACCTCGCGATTCTAAGCAATTGGCGAATATTCGTCGCGGAGGCTATGTATTGAAAGCAGCAAGCAATGAAAAAGAAGCTAAAGCTGTATTAATTGCTACAGGTTCTGAAGTAGAACTGGCAGTCAATGCTCAGGAAAAGCTACATCAAATGGGCATCGCTACGCACGTCGTATCCATGCCAAATACCCGAATTTTCGATCAGCAAGACCAAGCTTATCGCGATAGTGTACTTCCAGCTCATCTTCCTTGTATTGCTATCGAAGCAGGAGTAAGCGACTCGTGGTATAAATACATTGGGTCTAATGGTGCCATCATCGGCATCGATCGATTCGGCGAATCTGCTCCCGCAGAACAATTATTTAAAGAGTTTGGATTTACCGTAGACCATGTAGTTGATGTCGTTAAAACGCTTATATAACTCAGTCAAAAAAAGCCAGCATAACAGCTGGCTTTTTTATCGTACACGTCCAAATAACTAATCTCTTACATTGACATGTCGGGTTTCTGGCATCAAATACACTGCTATTAACGATAACAAACTCATCAACACCACATAATAAGCCATTGAAACAGCCCCAAACATCTGAATTAACCAGGTAAAAATAGGTTGAGCTGTGCCACCGAACACCGTTACACCAATAGCATAAATCAACGATACCCCCGTAGCTCGTACAGAGATGGGAATCATTTCTGGAATCGCCACCAGACTGGCCGCACCGCTCATTCCCGTAAGAGCCGTCACCATCATCGTTACCGACAACAACACCCACTGACTTTGAGAATCGATTAACCACATAAACATCGGCACAATAGCGACCGTTAACAACAATCTGGGCCAGAACATGATCATTTTCCGACCATATTTATCGGCCATATACCCAGCCAGCAAAGAAAACATAAACATCATTACGCCGCCTAGAATAGTCGAAAGCTGTGCTATTTCAGCTCGAACTCCTAACTTACTAATGGCTAACGTAGTCATGTAATTACCAACTTGGGCAGTAATCGCCGTCGACATCAAAGCCACAATACCTAATACCACATATTTCCCATAGCGGCTAAATATGATAGAAAGCATATCCATACCGTTATCATAGGTCGGTTCTTCCAATGTTTCCGGTAATGCACGCCGGATATATATCGCTATCGGTATCAGAATCAAACTCCCTAAAAAAGGGATACGCCAGCCCCAGCTAGCTAATTGCTCCTGAGTCAATGCCGCTGAAACCAAAAACCCAACCACGCCACCTGTCGCCACCGCGATACCTTGACTGGCCATCTGCCAACTGGCGTAAAAAGCCCGTTTATCTTTTGGCGCAGATTCAAGCAACATTGCCGACGCAGGTCCAACTTCTCCACCAAGTGCCAAACCCTGAATTAATCGCGCCAAAAGAACAATACACGGTGCAGCAATACCGATATCCTTATAGCTCGGTGTTGCAGCCAATCCCAGCGTTCCTACTGTAATTAATGTCACCGTTAAAATCATCGCTGCCCTGCGTCCATTCTTATCCGCATAAGCACCAATCAACAAACCACCTAATGGCCGTGTAAAGAAACCAACACCATAAACCGCTACGGCTGCCAGCAAACTTGTAAAGTCATTACCAGTAGGAAAAAAAGTGGCCGCAATATAAACAGAAAAGAAAGAATAAATAATAAAATCATAAAATTCTAATGCATTTCCCGTTACAGCTGCCGCAATTGCTTTCGCTGGTGGTTTTTTTATTTCTTCAACTGCTTGTCCAGAATTCATGCAAATATTCCCTTTATCTAAACTAAATTCATCGCATCTTATTTTAAAAATTCTTCAGCTAGCGTTACCCAGTAAGTAGCTCCCACCTCAATATTCTTATCATTAAAATCATAATATGGATTATGCAGTTCATAGCCAGAAGCGGCGTCAACGTCCTTAATACCATTACCCACAAATAAATAACAACCTGGACATTTTTCCAGCATAAACGCAAAATCTTCACTACCAGCCATTGGTTCAGTTTGATCAACAATATCCTCTTCAGCAACCACCTTACGGGCCACATCACGCGCAAACTGCGTTTCTTTACTGGTATTAAAAACGGGGGCATAACCATGCTGATAATCTACTTCAGCCTCCACATTAAAACTTTGAGCTTGTGCCTGTGCAATAGCTTCAATACGCTCCTGCAACAATTTACGCACTTGTGGCTTAAAACAACGCACAGTCAACTTCAACTCAACCAGTTCAGGAATCACATTATTAGCTACACCGGCATGAAACATTCCAACAGTCACTACAGCTGAATCTAAAGGGTTGACATTACGTGAAACAATCGTTTGCAAAGCCATCACAATAGAACAAGCAGCCACAATTGGATCATGCGTATTATGTGGCTTAGCTCCATGTCCACCAACACCTTTAACTGTAATCGTGACCACATCTGATGAAGCCATCATCCATCCATCATGAAAATGCAACTGCCCCTGTGGGTACCCAGGCATATTGTGCATGCCAAAAACTGCATCACAAGGATATTTTTCAAATAAACCGTCCGCAATCATACGTGCAGCACCACTATTAGGGCGACCAAATTCTTCAGCCGGTTGGAATATCAAATTCACAGTACCATTAAACGATTTTCTTGTCGCAAGTGCCTTTGCTGCAGCCAAAAGTATGGTCGTATGCCCATCATGCCCACATGCGTGCATCTTCCCCTCATGCGCACTGGTGTACGCTACTCCACTTTCTTCTTTAATGGGCAACGCATCCATATCTGCCCGAATTCCAATGCTTTTTGAACCATCTCCAAGACGTAATTGACCAACCAATCCAGTCCCGCCAATCCCCTTTTCAACCTGATAACCCCATTGCTGCAATAATTGAGCTACCTTATCACTGGTTCGATTTTCATTAAAAGCCAGTTCGGGATGCTCATGAATATCATGTCGTAACTGAATAAAATAATCCAGATCAGCTGCTATTAATTGTCGAATTTCTTTCATAAACATACCTTTTGAGAACGAAAAAATGCATGACAAAGCACAATAATTAACAATATCATAGACAAATCAAAATTGCTTAATAATATTTATTTATAAGCTTATTGTTTTCTATATAAAAATACAATTCTTATCACTTAAAAACAAATGAATCTATTTTGAACCTGAAAAAAATAATTTTTGGCACTAATATAAAACCCTACACAATAACCAAAAAATCCTATTTAAAACAGTACAATTTGAGAAAAAAAACAGTCAAACTTGAAGAATTTAAATGAATAATGCAATGCATCTGCAAAAATAACCAGATTCGATCAACAAAAATACTTAATTACATTTAATCATCTAATGCACAACCCAAAACA